>CACEWC010000003.1 GCA_902563075.1 uncultured Pelagibacteraceae bacterium | reverse complement strand
TGTATTTCCATAATGATCCATTATCTATGAATGGATCAAGGACAACTAGTGAAAGATTAAAACTTTTAGATGAAATTGATAAAATTATTTTTGTAAGTAGGTGGGTTCAGAATCGTTTTTTTAAAGATCTTGATAATAAATTAATTAATAAAACTGAAGTTGTTTATCCGAGTATACATAAAGAAAAGAGAATATTTAGAAAAGAAAAAAAAATAACTTTTGTTGGTAAACTAAATGAGTCAAAAGGCTATGACATTTATAAAGGCGCGGTTATAAAAATATTGAATGAATTTAAAGATTGGAAAGCATATTCCATTGGTGACGAAAGCAGAAGCAGACCAATAATAAATCATGAGAATCATTTTGAATTAGGATTTCTTAAACACAGAAAAGTTCTTGAATTTTTAAATAAATCTGAGATAGCCGTCGTACCTTCACGCTGGGAAGAACCATTTGGAAGGACAGCATTAGAATCTTCTTCTAGAGCATGTGCTACAATAATTTCTAATAGGGGAGGATTGCCTGAAACTACTGACCATTGTGTAATTTTAAAAAAACTAGATTCACATAACCTATATTTAAAAATAAAGAAATTAATTCAAAATACTGAATATCGAAAAAAAATTCAGCAAAAAGGTTTTAGAAATGTAAAACATCTTATTAAGGATAATTCAAAATTTATTGATAAAATCAGAGAAAACTGTGTTCAAAAATTTAATCTAAATTTCGTACGTAATAAGTTACGAATTATTAATATTTACAACACTGGACAAAAGTTGAATCATCGATTGTACAACATCTCCCTTGGAAAAAAATTTACAAATGGATTTATTAGAAATGGTCATGATGTTTTAGAAATTAGTGATAGAGACTTCATAAGGCAAAACAGAAATTTTTCATTTGAAAATAGTTCTAATAAATTTCAGAAATTTTTAATTGAAACATTTAAAAACTATAATCCAGATTTTTTATTTTTTGGACATACAAAAAATCTTGAATTAGATACTATTGATCAATTCAGATCTATTAATAAAACTTTAATTATCTCACAATGGAATGAAGATCCTATAATGCCGAGTTTAGATTATTCTAAAACAAATATTAAAAATATTTCTTATTATGCGAATAATGTGGATCACAATTTTATTACGACTGATCCAAGTGTATTTAAAAAGCAAAACGCTAAAATCAAAAATTTACATTTTTTCTTTGTACCTGTTGATCGTAATATAGAATGTTTTGATGTTTATAAATTAAATCCTACTAAGGACATATTTTATGCTATGAGCCATGGTGTTAATAGAGCAAAATTAAAAAAAGGTAAAACTGACAGCAGAATTAATTTTTTAAATAATTTAATTAAAAAAATTGACAATATAAATTATGATTTTTACGGTTTTGCAAATAAAGAGCCAATATGGGGTGATAATTTTTATAAAGCTCTTGTAAATTCAAAGATGGGATTAAACTTAAGTCGTGGTTTGCCAACTAAATATTATTCTAGCAATAGAATTGCTTCTTTGATGGGAAATGGCTTATTAACTTTTATTGATAAAAAAACACAAATGAATGATTTCTTCAACAATAATGAAATAATTTTTTACAAAGGAATTAATGATTTATCAGATAAAATCAAATTCTATAAAAAAAATGATAAATCCAGAATTAAAGTAGCAAAAAATGGTAAAAAAAAATATTTTGATTTATTTAACGAGTTAAAAACTACAAAGTATATTATTGATAAATCACTTGGTAATAAAACAATATTGTATTGATGAAATTATCAATCATAGTTCCTACTTTTAATAATTTACCTTATTTAAAATTTTTTTTAGAAACATTAAAAAAAAATTCTAAATTTGAACATGAGGTTATAATTCATATTAATGATGGTTCTGATGGTACATTGGATTTTATTTCAACAAGTGGTATCAAATTTTCACAAAGTCATGAGAATATTGGTTTATGCTCCTCAATGAATAGGGCATTTTCATTGGCTACAACAGATTTCATTTTATATGCCCATGATGATATGTATTTTTGTAAAAATTGGGATACTTTTTTAATAAATGAAATTAAAAAACAACAAAATAATTTATATTATTTATCTGGAACGAATGTTTCTACCAGATTCGGCTTAATAAATTATGATTGCGGCAATGATATAGAAAATTTTAATGAACAAAAATTTTTAAAATTTTGTGACGATGATAATACCCCAGATTTACAAAGTTCTCATTGGGCACCACATTTAATTCATAGAGAATTGTGGAATAAAATAGGTGGATTTAGTGAAGAATTTAATCCTGGAGATGGATCAGATCCAGATTTTTGCATGAAATTATGGTTGAATGATGTAAGAGTTTTTAAAGGTATATCTAAATTTAAAGTTTATCATTTTAATTCACTAACAACTAGAAACGGCAAAGTTAAATTGAATAATGGTACTAAAACATTTTTATTAAAATATGGTTTTAATCCTAATTTTTTTAGAAAATATTATTTACAAGGAAACAATTCAATAATTCCATACAAAGGACTTTTAAATGAGCCAAAACATAATATTTTAATGTTTTATGAATTAATTATTAACAAAATAAAATATCTATTTTATAAGATTATATCTTAATTTTGTTTAATGCATTATTTTTAAATATATTTGCCTCTCTAATATATCTTCTAACCATTTGAGTTGTTTTGTGACCTGTCATAGCCATTATGCTTCTCTCATCAGCACCTGAATCAGCAGCTACTGTTGCAAAACCCGATCTTAAACTATGACCTGCAAAATTTTTGTTTTCGATACCTGCTATATTTAAATAGTGTTTCATTAATAAAACTACAGTTTGATCAGTTAATCTTTTATCTGTTAATGATAAACCTTTAGAAAATCTTCTAAAAATAGGTCCAGACTTAATTCTTGAAATTTCTAACCATTTTTTTAGATTTGTAACAGGACAGTAAATTTCATTATCGAAGTAGGGTAGTCCTTTAGTCATTCCTTCTCCAAATTGATCAGTTTTTGATCTTTTAATAGTGATTTTTAGACCCTCAGGAACAAATTCCAAATCCTCATGGTCTATTGAAATAAGCTCAGTTCTTCTAAAACCACCTCCAAAGCCAATTAAGATTAACGATTTATCTCTAAGTTTTTTTATTTCCTCAGTTTTTTGTTCATTTATTACATTAATAATTAATTTTAAATGATTGATTAATATAGGTTTTTTACCTTTCTGAATGCTACCTTTAACCCTTCTTATTCCCATTAAATTTTCAACTATGATTGGATGTTTAGTGTCTAGATAATGCCCTTTCAGCCTATGAACCATACTTATTGAAACCAACCTTCGTCTTAAAGTGCTTATTTTTGAGTTTTTAGAGAGATGGGTAAGGTACAAGGAAACTATTTTCGGCTCTGTTGGCAATGAATTTAATCCATGTTTTGCGCAAAAAGCTCCAAAGTCTTTGAAGTCCGACTTATAAGCTCTAAGAGTATTATTTGCTTTAGAGCTTTTGAGGTTATTTAATGTTGCCTCATGAAGCGATTTTAAGTCTGTTGTCAGTTCATTCATATGATTACTATTGATAACAATTAATTATCATTAGTAATATATCAAGTGATTTCTAATGTCAATAGTTTAAATTAAAAATTATGGGTTCAATTGATGGAGAAATTCCGGCAGTATGGTTTTTGATCAGCTCAATTGGTTTTATTATTTTAAGTTTAATTCAATATAAAAACACTGGGAAAAGTATTAATACTATTTTTTTAAGCATAATGGCTGTTTTATTTTTCTTAAGCTATTTTGTATTACTTTTTAAAGCTTGATTTATCCCCACTGTTCACAAGGAAATGAGAAAAATAACAAAATCACCTAAAAAGTGATACATTTAAAAATCTGTATTTGATAAGCTAAATATGAATTAAGGGGCAACTCTTAACTGGCCAATTGGAGAAAAGCCGAGAGGTACAATTCCAGGGGGCAGAAAGCTTCACAAAGCATCGCTGAACATGTGGAGCGGGAGGCATGGCGGTAGCGCATCAACGACGTGCCAAAACAACTGTTCTTTGCACCCTTAAAAGTGCAAGGAAACAGGGGTTTTTAGCCAATAATGAAACTTAAAGGCACAAAATTTCAATTAAAAGTTTGGAAATATCTCAAAACCATTCAAAAAGGTGAGGTAAAAACCTATAAACAGGTGGCTATTGGCATAAAAAGCCCTAAATCAGCTAGAGCTGTAGCTAATGCCTGTGCCAAAAACCCATATGCCCCTAAAATACCTTGTCATAGAGTAATTAGGTCAGATGGAGGGCTTGGAGGTTACTCTGGAATAGGTGGAACCAAGAAAAAGCTAAAATTATTAAGATCTGAAAAAGCTCCTATTTAGTCTTATTTTAAGGCTTTTTTGCTATAAAAAAGCTAGTAAAATCAGCGTTTTTTAATGATTTGAACCTTGAATAATCAAAATAACTTAATTCACCCTTCAGTTGTACCGTATATGAGCCTTCACTAAAAAATGACCCTCCTATGGGCGTTTAAAAGGTATATTCAATTAGTGCATCGCTCTACTATTCAACAATATCAATGGTTTTAGACTACCCTATTTTTAGGCAATTTTAATTATTAAGCAGCTCCAAAAGTCGGTATTTTAAACGATTATTTGATTTTCTTACTCTAGTAACAAATTTCATGAGTTTAAGTGATCTCTCTTTACAGCTAATATGCTAAAATTTCATAAATTTTCAATATTTATAAAATTTAATTAATTCAATAATTACAATAATTTACAAATATAACTTAAAGTAATACTTTATATATTAGTAAATAAACATTACCTATATACATCATTATATTTTTGAGTATTGATAAAATGGGCTAACAATAAAATAGCATATTAACGAGTTATATAACTCGTTATTAAAGGTTCTAATGGATGGTTTAAGTAGTTTTATTTATTGATTGTTCTCTTTGATAAATATAGATACCACTTATCACAATTATAGCTAATCCTAAAAAGGTCCAACTATCTGGAAAGTCACTAAAGAAATAGTAGCCTATTATGATGTTTGTTACTATTTCAAAGTAACTAAATGGAGCCAATTTAGAAGCATCGGCGTATTTTAAAGATAAGATTAAAAATAAATGACCTATACAAGCAAAAACTCCTATTGCAGCCATCATAGACCATTGACTAGTAGTTGGTTGAACCCAAACAAAAGGCATTACGCAAGAAATTATAACTGCTCCTACTACACCTGTTAATAATAAAGTTAATAAAGGATTGTCAGAAGTACTTAATTTACGGGTTATTATTAAATAAAAACCGTACATAATTCCTGTTCCAAGAGCTGCAAAACTCGCTAGATTAATTTCAACAAAACCAGGTCTTATAACAACTAAAGATCCGATAAATCCTATAATAACAGCTGACCATCTTCTAAAGCCTACTTTTTCACCTAGAAAAACTGGAGAAAATGCAGTTACTATTAAAGGTGCCACAAAAGCCAAGGTTAATGCTTTTGCAAGAGAAATAACTGATATTGCATAAAAAAAACAAATGTTTGCAGTTAAAAGTATTAATCCTCTAATAAATTGTAATTTTGGTTTTTCTGTCCAAACTAGATTTTTTCGAAAAAAGAAAAACATAAATGGAAGAGTAAAGGCGACTGTAAAAAAATATCTAGCCCATGTAATTTGTAATACAGGAAGATCTGCACTTAAATATTTTGCAAATCCATCCATTATTGGAAGCATTACCCAGGCCAAAAGATTAAAAATTATAGCCTTCATTATAGATAGATATAGATTAATTGAAGTATTTTAAAGAAAAGAATACAACAATTGGAATAGTTATAAAAGACATTAAGGTTGAAACAACTATTGTACTGGCTACACTATCAACAATTTTTTTAGGGGAATATATTGATGCAACAAGGTAATTTAGAACAGCACTAGGCATTGAACATTGTATCAATAGAACTCCTGCAGCAAATCCCTCTAAATTGAAATATAAAATTAATAAATATCCAATTATAGGTCCTGCAATTACACGTCCTATTGAGGAAACTATAGCTTTATTTAATGAAAAAACCTTTAGCCTTGTCAATGCAATTCCTAATGACATTAAGATTAAAAAAATTGTTGCATACATTAAAAGAAAGGTAGTATTTTCAACAAAACCAGGCAGTTCTAAATCATAATAGAGTAAAAAAACAGCAACAATGATTGCATAGAATGGTGGGCTTTTAATTATGACTTGTAAACTAAATTTTCTATCAGCCAAAAATACACCTAGTGTAAAGTGACATAAAATTATTAATGCAGAAATTGCAGCTGAAACTCCGAGCCCCTGTGAACCATAAGCAAATAAACAAATTGGTAATCCCATATTACCAGTATTGGGCATTGTAAGTGGTGGAAGCTCTCTAATAATATCTTTAGTTTTTAAAAGATATAATATTACTATTCCAACTATCATAAATCCTAAAATAGCTATTGCGTAATACCAAAAATAATTGATGAAAATATCAAATGAGATGTTTACCGGGTTTAAAGCATAAATTATCATTGCAGGTGTACCTACATTAGCTGCAAAATTAGTGATAAAAGTAGTATCTATTTTAGGATTTTTTTTACCTAAGTAGTAACCAATCCCGACAACAAAAAAGACAGGAAACAAAACCTCAAAAAGTTTTATATAAATTTCCATTAACTATATAGTCTAATTAATGTTGGAAATTTAAGAATATTTTTATTTTTTCTAAATATAGATAAACAATTTCTTGCATTTTTTTCAGATGTTTTATGGGTAATTATAACAATAGTAGCTGAATTTCTTTTTTTATCAGGTGTTTGTATAATTCTTTTTACAGACATTCTATATTTAGCTAGTCGATTAGTTATAGAGGATAAAACACCTTGTTTATCTTTAACTTCAAATCTTAAATATAGAGAATTTGAGTAGTCATCATTATTAAAAGCCTTTACAACTTTTCTTTTATTTGAAGAAATTCCAAAGGGATATTTTATATTTCCTCTTAGAATAGATAATAAATCAGATAATAAAGAAGATGAAGTAGGTCCTGGTCCTGCGCCCTCCCCTTGAAGTATGCTCTCACCAACGGGCTTTCCCTCCGTAATAACAGCGTTCATAACTCCATTTACATTACCTATGTATGTGTCTTTACTAACTAAACATGGATGAACAGTTTCAAATAAACGATTATTTATCATTTCACATATACCAAGTAACTTAATTCTAAGATTTAATTGATTTGCAATTTTGATATCTTTTAAGTCAATATTTTCTATACCTTCCATTATACATTTATGATGTGAAATTTTATTATTGAATGCAAGTGCTGATAAAATCCTTACTTTTGCAAAAGCATCAAAACCATTCAAATCTAATTTAGGATTACCTGGTTCAGCATAACCAAGTTCTTGAGCTTTTTTTAAGACTTTATCAAAAGTCTCATTTGAATTTTCCATCTCTGTTAGAATATAATTAGTTGTTCCATTTAAAATTCCATAGACTTTCTTTATCTTATTTGTAGCTAAACCCTCTTTAATTGTTCTAAGTATTGGAATTCCTCCAGCAACAGATGCTTCAAATTCTAAATTAACATTATTCTTCTCAGCTAATTTAGCTAATTCATTACCGTGTTTTGAAATTAAAGCTTTATTTGGTGTAATAACGTTAATCTTATTCTTTAAAGCCATTACAACAATTTTTTTTGAAATTCCATCAGATTGACCAATAGACTCAAATAAAATATCTATCTTTTTTTCTTTTAAAATTTTGAGAGGATTAGTATATAAGATTTTCCTATTAATATTGTACTTTCTTTTTTTATTTTTATTTTTTGCAGAAATTGCAACGATATTTATCTTTTTTCCTGTTTTTATTTCTATTTCTTTTTTTTTTAACCTTAATTCGTTGTAAAGATAAATGCCTACTTGACCCAAACCAACAATTGCAATGTTAACTATTTTATTCATCTATATTTGGATAATCACTGTTATCTACGTAAACTTTTAAATTTGATTTAAATTCTTCAAAAGTTAGATCTTTTGAAAAATCTATCTTTTTCTCAGTTTGAACAGGAGCACAAGAAATAATTAGTAATAAAATCAATAATGGTAATTTTTTCATAATAATCCCTCACTAATTTTATAACCAAATTTTAAATTCATATTTTGAACTGCTTGACCTGCCCCTCCTTTAATAAGATTGTCAATAGCCGATAAAATTATTATCTTATCTTTAAATTTAGTTTTGCAGACAGAAATAAAGCAGTAATTAGTATTCATAACGTCATTTGTGCTAAGAAAAGAGTTAACACTCTTTACTTTTACAAATTTATTCTTTTTATGAAATTTTTTCAAAATATTTTGTACTTTATTTAGAGTAATGCCTGGTTTTAAATCCAAATAAATAGTGCTTAAAATTCCTCTAAACATTGGAATAATATGGGGTGTAAATGTAAAATTAATTTTTGAAGAAGAATAATTTTTTAATTCTTGTTGAATTTCAGAATTATGTCTATGAAACCCTACACCATACGCACTAAGAGATTCGTATAAATTCTTGTTTTTAAATTTTTTATGTATACCTCTTCCCGCTCCAGAATATCCAGATTTTGAATCTATAATTATACTTTTTAAGTTAACAGATTTTCTTTTAACTAATGGTATAAGTGGTAAAAGTATCGAAGTTGGATAACAGCCAGGACATCCGATAATACTAAATTTTTTAACTATTTCTCCTGTTATTTCAGGTAAAGCATAAATACTATTTTTTATATTATTTAATGCTTTATGTTTTTGTTTATACCATTTTAAATATTCAGAACCTTTTTTTAATCTAAAATCTGCAGCTAAATCAATTAAAGTATTTTTCTTTAATAAATCTTTTGAGATTTCTTGAGCTTCTCCATTTGGTAGAGCAGTAAATATAATATCAACATTATTTAAGTATTTTTTATTGTATTTTGTAATTTTAGGTAACTTTTTTGACTTTAACGAAGTATCATAAGATGAGATTTTTTTTCCAACAGATGAATTACCACATAAATATTTAATATTAACATTCTTGTGTTTAATTAATAATTTAATTAATTGAACACCAATATATCCAGTTGATCCAGCAATTAGTACATTAAGCTTAGGCATTTTATATTATAACAGTTAAAAGTTAAAAAAGAATTATCTTTTAGAAAATTGAAAGCTTCTTCTAGCTTTTTTACGTCCAGGTTTTTTTCTTTCAACTGATCTGGAGTCTCGGGTGGTCAATTTTTCAGTTTTAAGTGTAGATTTCAGTTTTTCGTCAAATAAAACTAAAGCTTTAGAAATACCGTGAACCATTGCACCTGCTTGTCCTGTTGGTCCTCCACCTTTTACACTGCACTTTACATCATATTCTGTTGCTTGATTTATAAGTTCAAAAGGTCTAACTATTTGCATTTTATGATTATCACTTGAAAAATATTCGCTAAAAAGTTTACCATTGACATAAATTTTACCTGAGCCTTTTTTTAACCAAACTTTAGCTATTGAAGTTTTTCTTCTTCCAGTAGCGTACTTGCTATCTTTGAAGTCCAACTTTATTTTAGGGGCTTTAGCTGACGTTTGAGTATTTTCCATTTTAATTTCGTGCTATGTTTTTAGAGTTTAATTTATCCAATTGTATTACTTGAGGATTTTGGGCTGTATGAGGATGATCATTTCCAACATATATTTTCAATTTAGTAAGTTGTTTTTTTCCCAACACTCCCCCTGGAAGCATTCTTTTTACTGCAAGTTTTAGAGCTTCACCAGGTTTTTTTTTAGCAAGATTTTCAGGTGTAGTTTCTTTTATTCCACCAGGATGACCTGTATGTCTAAAGTATTTTTTATTTTGAAATTTATTTCCAGTGAATTTGATTTGTTCTATATTTTTAACAACTACAAAATCTCCATCGTCCATATGTGGTGTGAAAGTTGTTTTGTTTTTACCTCTAATAATTTTTGATATGACAGTTGCTAGTCTGCCTACTACAGCATTTTTAGCGTCTATTTCATACCAATTTGATGATAATTGATCTTTTTTAAGGAATTTTGTCATTGTGCGTGGATTAATACTATTAATAAGATCAAAGTCAAATTGATATTTTTATTGTTTTAAGCCTTTTTTTTGTTATATTAAAAATGCCGATTTGTTCCTATTGCGGGCTTACAGCTAAAGAGGAAACCATCATACAAAATCGGTAGGCATTTGAACTATATTGTGCGCCTAGCATAAAGCTAAAGCACTAAAAAAGGAGTAAAATGAGTAAAAAAAGAAATAATCCTGAAACCATTGCCATACATGGTGGTGATTACAGAAGTGACCCAGCAACTAATGCTGTTGCTGTGCCAATATATAGAACAACGTCATATCAATTTCAAAGCACTGAACATGCAGCAAATTTATTCGCATTAAAGGAATTTGGAAATATTTACACTAGGATTATGAATCCAACTAATGATGTTTTAGAGAAAAGAATTGCAGCATTGGAAGGTGGATTATCTTGTGTAACGGTTTCATCAGGGCAAACAGCTTCGAGTTTTGCAGTTCTAAATGTCGCTCAATCAGGTGATAATATTGTTAGTTCTACGGATCTTTACGGTGGAACAGTTTCATTATTTACACATACGTTAAGTAAACTTGGGATTGAAATTAGATATGCTGATCCAAGTGATCCTAAAAACTTTGAGAAGGCAATAGATGATAGGACCAGAGCTTTTTATGGTGAGACATTACCTAATCCATATTTGAGAGTGTTCCCTATCAAAGAAGTTTCTGATATTGGAAGAAAATATAATATTCCATTAATAATGGATAATACTGCTGCGCCAATAATATGTAAACCAATAGAACATGGAGCGGCCGTCGTCATACATTCATTAACAAAATATATTGGTGGACATGGAACTGCTGTTGCTGGAAGCATAGTTGATAGTGGTAACTTTGACTGGACCGCAGATCCTAAAAGACAACCTTTATTCAATGAGCCTGATGCAAGTTATGGAGGTGTTGTTTGGGGAAAAGCTGTACCAGAATTAACCGGAGCTAATGTACCATTTGCAGTCAGAGCAAGAGTTTGTTTGCTTAGAGATTTAGGTTCAGCTTTAGCACCAGATAATGCTTTTGCAATAATTCAGGGACTAGAAACCGTAGCTCTAAGAATGAAGCAACATTGTGAAAATGCTGAAAAAGTAGTTAATTTTTTAAAAAAACATAAAGAAGTTACTAAGGTTATATATTCCACTGAACATGAGAAGAAAATAGCTGATAGAGCTAAACAATATCTTAAAGGTGGAAATGGACCAATGGTTGGTATTGAACTTAAAGGTGGTATTGAGGCTGGGAAAAAATTTATTGAGTCTTTGAAAATGTTCTACCATGTAGCAAACATTGGTGATGCAAGAAGTTTAGCTATACATCCTGCTAGTACTACTCATAGTCAATTAAATGAAGAAGAGTTAGCTGCATCAGGTGTAACTCAAAGTTATGTTAGACTTTGTATAGGTATTGAGCACATTGATGATATTATTGATGATTTAGATCAAGCTTTGAACAAATCATCGAAAGGAAGCTTAAAAGCAGTTAGTTAAATTTTGTATTTAAATAAAAAAAATAAATACTTGAGCTAACCAAGAAAATTGAACTTATTTGGTGCATAGATGCAACGTAAATCTGTGCACCATATAATACTGTGAAAATACCTAATATAATTTGAAGAATTATAAATATTCCCAAATAATTAATAGGTTTATATAAATCATACATCTTGTTCTTATAAATCTTGTAGAAAATTAAAATGTAAAAAAATCCAATTAAATAAGCTAAATTACGATGAATAAATTGTACTAATGAAGGATCACTTAGAGCTGCAAATTCAAATAGATTATTGATATTATTATCATTAGGAAAATAAGTATCACCCATCAGTGGCCATGAATTATAGATTTTGCCAGCATCCATACCGGAAACAAAAGCACCAATCGAAATTTGTAAAAAAACTAAAATTAAAAAAAACAAAGGAATGAATACGTTTAGTTTATTTGTTATCTTTCTTGATATGTTAATTTTTAAATAATTCCAATAAATCAAAGATAAAATCAAAAAAGCCACAAATAAATGTAAGGATAATCTAAAGTGACTTACATCCACTCTATCAACTAATCCACTACTAACCATATACCAACCGATGAAACCCTGAAAACATATGAGAAAAAAAATGAAATATAGATTTAATAATTTAGTGATCTTTATCTTAAAAGAAAAATAAATTAGTGGTATTAAATATCCAAGACCAATTAATCTTCCAAGAAATCTATGTGCCCATTCCCACCAAAAGATAACCTTAAATTCACTTAAAGTCATATTATAGTTTTGTAATTTAAATTCAGGAATTTGTTTATAAAGATTAAAATAAACAATCCAATCGTTTTGATTAAGAGGTGGAAAAAATCCAGAAAATAATTCCCACTCTGTTATTGAAAGACCTGAATCAGTAAGCCTTGTTAAACCACCAACTATTATCATAAAAGATATAATCCAAAACATAACAATTAACCAAATTGATAGCTGATTATTAATTTCTGTATTTGTTGTATACATGTGGGGATAAATATAATAATTTTCCTATTATCCAAATATATAAATGTCGCCTTTAAAAAGAAAAAAACTTAATAAGATAAGATTAAAGCTAGATAAATTAGATAATTCGTTAATTAAACTAATAAAACAAAGAACTAATCTTGTAAATCAAGTCTTAAAACTTAAGGATAAAAAAAAAGAAATTATTGATAATCAAAGAATTAAAATTATCTTAAAAAATATAAGAAAAAAATCTCTTGCAAATAAGATAGATCCTAAAATTACCAATCGTATTTGGAGAAATATGATATGGTCTTATATTGATTACGAAAAAAGAAATTTCAAAAAAAGGTAATTACTTACTGTGAGGGGGAAGTTTTTTTTCAACAAAAACTTCATGTTTCCTTGTGCTCGGATTATATTTACGAGCTGAGAGTTTTACTTTTGCTTTTTCACCACCTGCTGGTTTTTTTACATAATAAAAAAACGGGCTATCTGGTTTACTTTCGGGTACCAATCTAACTTTAACGTGTGTTTTTTTTGCCATTACTTATAACTTTTTAAATTTTTAATAATTTTAGAAATTTTTAAAACTTTATTTTTAAAATTAGTAGTCCTTATAGAATTATTTGAAATTTCGTCAAGATTTAAAGTATCGTTATTATTTGAATTATCTAGGATTTTTTTCACTCCATTTATAGTCATGCCTTGATCCTTAAGAAGAAATTTTATTTTTTTTAAAATATCTATAGTCTTTTGATCATAATATCTTCTATTAGAATTTAATAATTTTGGTTTAATTTGTTTGAATTGCGTTTCCCAAAACCGAATAGTGTGGGTTGAAAAAACTTTCTTTTTTTTTGACTTTAATTCTAAAATTTCAGCCACTTCACCAATAGTTTTATAAGCATTCTCAGATTTATCAGTCATTTTTATTATTAATAAATTCCTTAAATTCTTTTGATGGTTTAAATAAAACTACATCTCTACTTGAAATAACTTTGGGTTCCCTAGTTTTAGGATTTCTTCCAATTCGAGATTTTTTTTGTCTTATTGTGAAAGTTCCAAAATTAGACAGTTTTAATATCTTTTCATTTTTAATATTAGAAATTATGATTGATAAAAAATCATTTAAAAGATTTTCAGAAACAAGTTTTGAAAATCCTAATTGCATATAAATTACATTAACTAAATCTTTTTTAGTTAAATTTATTCTCTTATTCATCTAAATATTACGTTTTATTTTTTCTATTAAGTTTCCTTTAACAATTCTTTCACAAACATCTAAAGAATTCGAAAAACCAATAAAATCTGTACCTCCATGACTTTTAACAACAGGTGAATCCAAACCTAAAAAAATTGCTCCATTATATAATCTTGGATCAAGACGTTTTTTAAACTTATTTAAATTAACAAAATTCAAAGCAGCAGAAATTTTTCCTAAAATTGTATTTGTCATAGTTTTTTTTAGTTCTTTAATTATAAAATTGGCTGTACCCTCTGCAGTTTTTAAAGCTATATTTCCAGTAAAACCATCAGAAATAATTACATTTATATCACCATCCATAATTTGATTACCCTCGATATAACCAGCAAAATCATAATTACTTGATTTTTTTTCATTCAAAATTTTAAATGTTTCTTTAATAGTTTCATTTCCTTTAAGTTCTTCAGACCCAATATTTAACAAACCTATATTTGGTTTTTGATTTGGATAAAGTGATGTAAATAAAGATGCACCCATAATAGAAAAATCAAATAAATTTTTAGAACTACATTCAATATTCGCACCTAGATCGAGAACAACACTCATTCCATTTTTATTTGGCCATAATGCTGAAAGAGCAGGTTTGTCTATAGTATCAATCATCTTTAAATTTAATTTTGAGATAACTAATAAAGCTCCGGTATTACCGGCAGAAATGATTATATCAGCTTCTTTTTTTTTTACACTTTCTATAGCAAGCCACATACTTGTATTTTTACCTTTTTTTGCTGCCTCCAGTGGACTATCTGTGCTTAATACTAAATCCTGTGTATGAATTATTTCATAAGACTTATTTTTAATATTTCCTTTAATCAGTTTATTAATTTTTTCTTTATCACCAAAAATTTTATAAAAGATATTCTCATTTTTATTATGATTATGAATAATGCCGTTTATAATTTTTTTAGGTGAGTTGTCACCACCCATTGCATCAACTGCAATTTTTACAACATCTGACATTTTCAAATATTAAATGATTTAATCCTTGGGGTCTATAACTTGACGACCTTTATACATGCCTGTTTTTAGATCTAAATGATGAGACAACCTATACTCACCTGATTTTTTGTCCTCAATAACATTCTTAGAGGAAAATTTCATATTTTGAGATCTTCTCATACCAGTTCTTGATGGAGTTTGTTTTCGTTTAGGTACGGCCATAATTAATGTCTAATTACACTTTTTAAGTAAGAATTTAAAGATTTTTTTTTTAATTCTAGATAAAAATTTTCAAAATATTCTAATAATTCTTCATTATTCTTAAAATTTTCTAAGAATTTAGAGATAATATCTTTTTTTTTTGAAATATCATGATCATCCCAAAAATGTATTTCTGAGACTATCGCATGAAACATATTGATATAATCTTTCATCTTTTTATTAATTGACTGATCTCCATATCCAATTTCTCTAATACTTAATTCTAATTGTCTAAAGTTAAAATCATATATTTCTTGAAGTATTTTTTCATTTTCATGATTTTTATAATTCTTCAAAAAAAAAGCAAAATGAAAAAGAAATATAATTAAACGATCGTTAAAAGTATCTTGTTTATCAAGCCTTTTATAAAGAGTTTTATTTGTAGTTAATTTTATTAATTTATTATAAAAATTGATATAGTTCATTTAATGAAATTTATAATTATTATTTTAGCAATTTTTTTAAGTAGTTGTAAATTAAATAAAGTTGTAAACCATCATGGAACACATAATTTAGAAAATAAAAGTAAGGAAATATTTGTAAAAAAAACGAATATAAATAAGATTAGGTCTTTACTCGGCCCTCCATCAACAAAAAGTTATTTTGATAATGATGTACTAATTTATATTGAAAGAAAAACCTCAAACTCTAGACTTTTTAGACTTGGTAAAAGAAAATTAATAGCTAATAATGTTTTAATCTTAGAAATTAATAATAAAGGTATTTTAATTAAAAAAGAATTCCTAACACAAAAAGATCTTAACAAGATAAAATTTACTGAGAAAGAAACAAATGTTGAGATTAATAAACAATCTTTTATTAGTAAAAGTTTATCGGGACTCAAAACAAAAATCAATGACCCTCTAGGTAAAAAGAGAGGATCATTAGAAAAATAATTTAACTAGCAATAACCGCTAACAACAATAAAGCAACAATATTTGTTATCTTAATCATCGGGTTAACAGCTGGTCCAGCTGTATCCTTGTATGGATCTCCAACTGTATCACCAGTTACTGCAGCTTTATGTGCTTCTGATCCTTTGCCTCCATGATTACCATCCTCAATATATTTTTTTGCATTATCCCATGCACCACCACCTGCAGTCATAGAAACTGCAACAAAAAGTCCTGTTATGATAACACCAAGTAACATTGCACCAACTGCTGCAAGAGCAGCAACTTGTCCCCCAATAGAAAGAATTATAAAATATAATACAACTGGTGAAAGAACAGGCAATAAAGATGGTATTATCATTTCTTTTATTGCGGCGACTGTCAATAAATCTACTAATTTAGCATAGTCAGGCTTTTGTTTTCTTTTCATTATACCTGGGTATTTTTTAAATTGTCTTCTTACTTCAACAACCACAGCACCACCTGCTCTACCCACAGCCTGCATACCCATTGATCCAAACAAGTATGGTAACATA
The DNA here is from genome assembly GCA_902563075.1 of uncultured Pelagibacteraceae bacterium. Lineage (GTDB taxonomy): Bacteria > Pseudomonadota > Alphaproteobacteria > Pelagibacterales > Pelagibacteraceae > Pelagibacter. Next base: position 48,973 of record CACEWC010000003.1, on the reverse strand, counting down.
CCTCCAATTAATAAACCAACAACAACATAAGGGTTTGATAAATCAAAAGTTACCACAATACCTTCTAATGCAGATCCTGCCTCTTTCGAAAAGTGTTTTATGTCTTCTGTGTAAGCAGCAAACAAAACTAGAGCACCTAAACCTGCAGAACCAATGGCATAACCTTTAGTCACAGCCTTTGTGGTATTTCCAACTGCGTCCAATGCATCAGTAGTTTTTCTAACTTTCTTGTCAAGATTTGACATCTCAGCGATACCACCTGCATTATCTGTTACTGGTCCATATGCATCCAATGCTACAACCATTCCAGCTAATGCTAACATTGTTGTAACGGCAATAGCTATTCCAAAAAGTCCAGCAATTGAATTGGTAATTAAAATTCCTGCAACAATAATTAAAGCAGGTATTGCGGTAGCCTCCATAGATACAGCTAATCCTTGAATTACGTTAGTACCATGTCCTGTTGTAGATGATAAAGCCACTGATTTGACAGGTCTATATCCTGTTCCAGTATAATATTCAGTGATCCATATTAATAAACCTGTAATTATAAGACCAATCACTCCACAATAATATAGATCCTTACCATTAAAAGTTTTGTCATTTATTGTATATTCATTTGAAAAACCAATCACATAATCAGTGACTGGCCAAAGGATTAATAGTGAAGCTATAGCAGACACTATAAAACCCTTATATAAAGCATTCATTACGTTATTATTTTTTCCAAGTTTTACAAAAAAGGTTCCAATAATTGATGTAATCAAACATGCGGCACCAATTGTCAAAGGGTAAACCATCATATTTAAATCTCCCATGAAGAAAATAGATGAAAGAACCATTGTTGCAACAATAGTAACAGCATAAGTTTCAAATAAATCTGCTGCCATACCAGCACAATCTCCAACATTATCACCAACATTATCTGCAATAACAGCAGGATTTCTTGGATCATCCTCTGGTATTCCTGCCTCTACTTTACCAACTAGATCTGCACCAACATCAGCACCTTTGGTAAAAATTCCACCACCTAATCTTGCAAAAATTGAGATTAAGGATGCACCAAAACCTAATGCAACTAGTGCATTTACAATTTCTCTTTCATCAACATCAAATTTTAGTAATAAAAAATAATAAACTGCTATTGCTAATAAAGCTAAACCTGCAACTAACATTCCTGTTACAGCACCAGATTTGAATGCAACAGAAAGTCCTTCTGCTAAACCTTTTCTTGATGCCTCAGCAGTTCTAACATTGGCTTCCACAGAAACTAACATACCAACATAGCCAGCAATTCCAGATAGAGCAGCACCAATTAAATAACCAAGACCAACAAGCGGACTAAAGGCTATACTAACAATTACCAAAACAACAACACCAACAATAGCTATAGTTTTATATTGTCTTGCTAGATATGCTTTTGCTCCAATTTGAATGGCTGAAGCAATGTCTTGCATTTTTGAATTTCCTGCACTTGAATTAAGAATATTCTTTCCAGTTAAATATCCATAAACGATAGATAATAAACCAGCTACAATTGTGTATACTAAAATAGTTTCTGCTGTTGTGTTCATATAAACCCTAAGTTATTGATTGTTAAATTTTTAAGCCGGACAATACAAAAAAGAATGAAAAAGACAACGATTAACTTTCAAAATTGGTGAATATAACCTTTGTTTTTAGCCTCAATTTGCTTATTTTTTATATTAATAATCTTAGATTTATTTTTACCAGATATAATCTTACCAATTTTGGTAATCTTTATACCTGTATCATTTGATATTCTTTTAATGATTCTTGATTTAAAAGGATTAGCTGTAAAAAGTATCTGGTAGTCATCACCTCTAGATGTAATATCAATTTTTCTAAATTTTTTAAACTTAATCAATTGACTTAAAGTGTTTGATATAGGTATATTTTTTTCAAAAATATGAAAGGAAACACTTTGTCTATTAATCATTTTTTTTAAATCATCAATTAATCCATCTGAAATATCAATTGAAGTATTTGCTAGTTTTAATAAACTATTTATAAATTTTAATTGAAGATCAGGTTCATAATATTTTTTAATAAAATATTTAGATATTTTATTATTTACTTTGATTTTACCTTTAAGTATTTGAAGACCAATAAAACTATCGCCTAAATTTCCAGTTACATAAATATCGTCGTTTAATCGAGATTTATTTCTGTAAACTATACTTTTTGAATAACCTAATGAAATAATTGTAAAACTTAATTTATTTGAAAAAGTTGTATCTCCTCCACACAAACTAATAGCATATTTTTTTTGCTCTTTCTGAAGTGACTTGGAAATTTTTGATAAATTTTTTTTTGAAAAATGATTTTTATTACCAGATCCTGAAATAAAATAAAATTTTGGTTTGACACCCTTACAAATCAAATCTGATATTGATGATCTTAGAATCTTTTTAACTACAAGATCAGGAGATTTAAAATCTACGAAATGAGTATTTATATTATAAGTATCAACAGAAATTACTGTATTTTTTGTCTTATCAAAAAAAACGTCATCATTTAAACCTAGGGCAGATACGTTATTTTTAGATAACTTAGAAAAAAAATTATTTACTAATTCAAATTCTTGCATTTTAAGATCGCAATTTTTTTCCTAAATCATCTAATAGAGCATTGAGATATTTTGTTTGAGAGTCCTCGAGAAAAAAATTAGAGGAATTCAGATATTCTTTAATAATAATATTTATTGATAAATTTGGTTTATACATAAATTCATAAGTTGCAGCTTTAAGAATAGTTTGAAAAATTTTATCTAGTTTTTTAAAAATAAACTGATCCCCAAGTTTGTTATTTAATTCCTCTAGAATAAGATCATTTCTTTCAATAGTGCCTAGAACAATATCTTTAATAAATTTTTTAAACCTATGTTTAGGAAAATTTAAATCATTATCTTCATTATAAAACTTCCCATAAAGTTTTTTGAATAATGATTACTCTAGGATTATTTTTTGGCTTAAAGTGAGTCTTCATTTTTGAAATAATATGGAAATCACCGCGGTTGCAGCCTCAGCACCTTTACTTCTTCTTGCTTTTGCTTGCTTCATATTTAAACAAGTAATAATACCATTACCAATAGGTTTTTTCTGGCTTACAGATATATCCATTATGGCGTTAGTAGATGTTTGTGATATAAAATCAAAATGAGGTGTTTGACCTTTGATAACGCATCCTAAAGCTAGGAATGCATCAAACTTTTTTATATTTTTTGATATTGTGACTGGGATTTCAAAAACACCTGGAACTCTGATAATCTTTACATGGCTTGACTTAGGTATATTTTTTAAAGCACTTTTTAGCAATCCATCACTTATATCTTTATAATAATTAGCTAAAACTATTAGAATTTTTTTATTCATTATATCAATTCTTGTTTTTTAATTTTAATTCCATATCCATCAAGTCCAATAACTTTTTTTAAAGATCTAGTAATTAATATCATATTTTTAATTTTTAGATCTTTAATTATTTGAGCTCCAATTCCATAATTTCTAATTAATTTATCATTTCCCTTTTTGATAAATTCTTTGTTCTTATATTTTTTTAATGTCTGCGTTACTGACCTTAAATTTGAATCTTTTATAAAGACTAAAACGCAATTTTGATATTTTTTAAAATAATTTAAAGTTTTATTAAATGAATTTGGCAGCTTTTGATTTATTAAATAATTTTGAACAATATTTGATGAAATTACCCTAACTCTTGGAGTGATACCACTTTTAATTTTACCCTTTATAAGAGCAAAATGTTCTGCACCATCTAACAAATTCTCATAAATTCTAATTTTATATTTTTGGTTTTTGACACTGATCTGACTTTGTTTCTTTAACCTTATTAATTTTTCTTTTTTTAATCTATAAGCAATTAAATCTTCTATTTTTCCAATTTTAAGCTTATGTTTTTTTGCGAAATCAAATAGATCTTGGCCTTTGGCCATTGTACCATTTTCGTTCATAATTTCACAAATAACCGCTGAATTATTTTTTTTTGCGAGTTTTGATATATCGACAGAGGCTTCTGTATGACCTGCCCTTACTAAAACACCTCCATCTTTAGCAATAATTGGAAAAATATGACCAGGTGATACTATATCTTTTTTATTAACATTTTTTTTTGATGCGATCTTAATTGTTTTAGCCCTATCTTTAGCCGATATACCTGTTGTAATCCCCTTTTTTGCTTCTATAGAAATTGTAAAAGCTGTTTGATTTCTCGATTGATTTATAGGAGACATTAAGGATAAATTTAATCTCTTAGCTTGTAAACTATCCAATGCTAAACAAATTAAACCACGACCATGTTTTGCCATGAAATTAATATTTTTTGCTGTTGAGTCTGATGATGAAATCACTAAATCACCCTCGTTTTCTCTTTTTTCATCATCAACTAATATGAACATACCTCCCTTTTTAGCGACACTTATAATTGTTTCTATAGGTGCAAAATTATTTTTTTTCATAAAAATAATTTCTAACGTATTTAGATAAGATATCTATCTCAATATTTACTAAATTATATTTATTGATTTTTGATAAATTTGTTTCTTTATAGGTATGTGGAATTATCCAAATTTGAAAACCTTGTTTGGTTACTTTTGAAATTGTAAGTGATATTCCATTTACACAAATTGAAGCCTTTTCAATGAGATGTTTTTTTTCTTTCTTGGGTATCTCAAAGTCAAAAACAAATGATTTATCAATTTTTTTTATACTTAAAACTTTCGCAACTGTATCAACATGACCTTGGCAAATATGTCCTGAAATTTTTGTTCCATACTTTAGTGGTAACTCTAAATTAATTATATCTTTATTCTTTATATATCTAAATTTAGATCGGATTATCGTTTCTTTTGAAAGATAAAACTCCATCAATTTTGATTTATAAGAAATTAATGTTAAACATACACCATCACAGGCTACCGATAATCCAATATCTTTTTTAGATACTTTAAGATTGCTTTTTACAAAAATATTAATGCCTTTAGGTCTTTTGACAATTTTTTTTATTATACCCTGATTATATATTATTCCATTAAACATATTAAATTTTATATAATGTTATTTTATTTTTTCCTAAATCTAGTTTTAATTCTATTTTCTTTTTATATTTTTGTTTCAATAAATTTAAACTATTAAAATTCAAATATTCTGTTTTTTTTGAGAGTTTTCTATCACTTTTGTATAAATAGAATCTATTGAAAATTTTGTTCCTTAAAAGATAATTTGTTAACTCATCACCTCCTTCTACTAATAAATTTCTACATCTCAATTTATATAATTTTCTTAATATAGTTTTGATATCAAATCTTCCTTTGTTATCAATCTTAGATCTAATCAAATTTATTCCTTTTTTTTTAAAACTTAAAATTTGTGAATTATCAGCTTTATTGTAAAAAATAATAGTATTAGACTTGTTTGCTGTTTTTATAATAAAACTATTAATATTAGTATTAAGTTTACTATCTAAGATGATTCTTTTCGGGGAATATTTCTTTAAACCATTTAATCTGCAATTTAATTTTGGATTATCATTATTCAATGTTTTGTATGAAATCATTAATGAGTCATTTTTATATCTTAATAGATGGGTAAATTTATCAGCCTTAGTGTTTGTAATCTTTTTATCTAATTTACTATAAATCAGATTATTTTTTGAAACAGCTATCTTACCAGTAACATATGGCAATTTTTTCTTTCTATTAAAAAAATATGTTGAATAAAAATTTTTAACTTTTTTCTCTAGAAGTCCTTTTTTAACTTTAATTTTTTTTGATCTTAAAATTTTAAAACTTTTATTCTTAACTCTAATATCTACATCTGGAACTGAGTAAATTACTTCTGAAATTTTAGATTTTATAATTAAATTTGTACAAGGTGGTGTCACACCATGATGACAACATGGTTCCAAGGTGACATACATTTTCGATCCATTTAAATTATCTATTGAGTTTTTTATTGCGTTAGACTCCGCATGGGGTCTACCATTTATTGAAGTTTGACCAATAGAAATAATTTTATCGTGTTTAACAATCACGCATCCAACAGAAGGATTTGATCCTGTATGACCATATCGAGATTTAGCCAGTTTCAAGGCTATCTCCATATATAATTTATCTTTGCTTGAAAATTTATCTTTTTTTGTAGACATCAAGCTTGTCCACGAATTGTACAAAATCTTTTTCCTCTCGGAAATTTCTATAAACAGATGCAAAACGAACATATGCAACAGGATCTAATTCCTTTAAGCCTTCCATAACCATAGTGCCAATAGTATTTGTTGATATTTCACTTTGACCTAGCTCTTCAAGAGTTCTTGAAATTTTACTTATGAATTTTTCAGCAGTTTCTGTATCGATTGGGCGTTTCTTTAAAGCTATATAAATTGATTTTGATAATTTATCTCTATCAAAGGCAGACTTTCTGCCATTCTTTTTAATTACCATAATTTCTCTAAATTGAACCCTCTCAAATGTTGTAAAGCGTGCGCCACAAACACAAAGTCTTCTTCTTCTTATTGCTGTACCATCCTCTGTAGGACGTGAGTCGACAACAGAGGTCTCCCCTTTTTTACATATTGAACAAATCATTAATTATAAGTTCTTATATATCGGAAATGATGAAGTTAAAGAAATAACTTCATTTTTAACTTCGTTTTCTACTTTGCTGTTATCGTTTGGATTTTCGGATAAACCTTTTAAAGTTTTTGTAATTAATTCACCAACAGTTTTAAATTCATTTAAACCAAAGCCACGTGTTGTAGCTGCTTGAGTTCCTAATCTTATACCTGAGGTAATCATTGGCTTTTCAGTATCAAAAGGAATTCCATTTTTGTTACAAGTAATGTTTGCTCTTGAAAGACTCTCAGCAGCAAGATTACCTTTAACTTTGTAAGGTCTCAAATCTACCAACATTAAATGTGTATCAGTTCCGTTAGAATAAATTTTAAAACCATTATTTTTTAAAGTTTCAGCTAACATTTTTGCATTCGCTAGGACTGACTTTATGTAATCTTTAAATTCTGGTTGTAAAGCTTCTAGAAAACCCGCAGCTTTAGCTGCGATAACATGCATTAATGGACCACCTTGGTATCCAGGAAAAACCGCAGTGTTAAATTTTTTCGCAAGATCCTCATGATTAGTTAAAATTATTCCACCTCTTGCACTTCTAAAAACTTTATGTGTTGTTGATGTAACAACATGGGCATGATCACATGGGTTTGGATATCCTTTTCCTGCAACTAATCCAGAAAAATGTGCCATATCAACCATAAGATAAGCACCAACTTTATCAGCAATTTCTCTAAATCTTTTAAAATCTATTACTCTCGAGTAAGCACTTCCACCAGCTATAATTAATTTCGGTTTATGTTCTAAGGCAAGTTTTTCAACATTATCATAGTCTATGAGTTCAGATTTTTTATCGACGTCATAACTAATTGCATTAAACCATTTACCAGACATTGAAATTTTTAAACCGTGAGTTATATGTCCACCAGAATTTAAACTCATTCCCATAAATGTATCACCTGGACTTAATAGAGCTAAAAATACAGCACCATTAGCTTGTGCACCTGAGTGAGGTTGAGAGTTTGCAAATTTACAATTGAATAATTTTTTTAATCTATCATTTGCAAGATTTTCTGCGACATCAACATGTTCGCAACCGTTGTAATAACGCTTACCTGGATAGCCTTCTGCATATTTGTTTGTTAACACTGAACCTTGGGCTTCCAAGACAGCTTGAGAAACTATATTTTCTGAAGCAATTAACTCAATATGTTGTTGCTGTCTTATTAGTTCATCTTTAATAGCTTTATATAATTCAGGATCTTTTATGGATAAACCATCCTCAAAAAAACTTTTATAGCTATCATTTAAATAACTCTTTTCACTAGACATAATTAAATCTTTTTAACCCTTCTTAAGTGTCTACCACCGTCAAATTTAGTATTTAAAAAAATTTTTATAAATTTGAAAGCATTTTTTTTACTAATTAATCTAGATCCCAATGTAATGATGTTTGCATCATTATGCAATCTGGATAATTTGGTAGATTTTGCGTTAAAACACTGAGCTGCACGTATATTTTTATGCTTATTTGCCGCAATATTCATTCCTGTACCTGAGCCACATACTAAGATTCCAACATTATTTTTACCAATTTTAACTTTTTTTGCTAATTTATGTGCGTAGTCAGGATAATCAACTCTATTATCATTTACAGGTCCAAGATCATTAAAATTTAATTTTAAACTTTTAAGGTGTTTTTTTATGTCTTCTTTTAATTTAAATCCGGCGTGATCTGAGGAAATAAAAATTTTTTTCAAATTAATTGAATTTGTAATCTAAAACACATGCAACAAGATGTATTCTATTTTCTTCACCACCATTAAAGGCATTATGGTATTTTGTGTTATTTGTAATCCAAACAGATCCATCTGCTGGCATGTGTTTAGCAACATTATCTATAACCATAATACAACCGGGGTTAGTAATTATAGGTATATGTAATCTAGGCTCTGGATCTCTATGCCAACTTAAGGTTGATCGTGGTTCCTTAAGTAAAATTCTCATCCTACCTAATTTATACTTTGAGGACAAAACATCATACACATGCTTAAAGTAAGTATTATCATAATCTTTAATAAATTCACTATATGCAGATTCATTTATCGCTCCTTCCCTCATTACTTCTTTGCCGGATCTGTCAGGTTTAGTCCAATAAAGACCTCTTGCTTTATTTCCTTTAATAGAATCTGGATCACCAGGAATTTGCGTTAAAGATATGGCGCCAAAATGGGTAACACCTGCGTCCTCAAACTTTTTAGTCTGAATAATTTGATTATACGCTTCTTGAAGTTTTGAGATGTCAAATTTTATTTCTTGTTTTTGGAAGTCACTAAAATCTAAAACCCGTTCTTCTTTTTTTACATTCAAATTTATTATCTTTGTATTTTCGACTGTCATCGTGATTGCTTTGTACCCTTTTTACTATATATGTGTATATTACATTTGTCGCATTTTTAAAATAAAATTAAATATGATTACAGGAAAATATCCTAGTCTGAGACTAAGAAGAAATAGAAAAAACAGCTGGTCAAGGAGACTAGTCTCAGAAAACAATTTATCACCTAATGACTTTATACTTCCCATATTTTTGATTGAGGGTAAAAACAAGACCCAACCAATAAAATCTATGCCAGGTGTATATAGATATTCTATTAATAGATTGGGAATAATCTTAGATCGAGCTATTAAAAATCAAATACCTATGGTTGCTTTATTTCCTTATACATCACCTAAATTAAAAGATGATTTAGGGAGTGAAGCTATAAATGAAGATAATTTAGTATGTAAAGCTATAAAATACATTAAAAAAAGATACAAAAACAAAATTGGAATAATGTGTGATGTGGCTCTGGATCCTTATACAAAACATGGTCATGATGGAATTCTCAAATCAAACAATATAATGAATGACGAAACTATAGAGATCTTAATTCAGCAATCTTTATTACAAGCTCAAATGGGATGTGATGTGTTAGCACCATCAGATATGATGGATGGACGAATTGGTAGAATTAGAAAAGCTCTAGACAAAGAAAATTTCAAAAATACTCAAATTCTTTCTTACGCAGTCAAATATGCCTCTAACTTTTATGGCCCTTTTAGAGATGCTGTAGGATCTAAGGTTGCCCTAAAAGGAGATAAAAAAACTTATCAAATGGATTTTAGGAATTATGATGAAGCAATAAGAGAGGTGGCTTTAGATATAAAAGAGGGTGCAGATATGGTCATGGTAAAACCTGGGTTACCCTATCTTGATATTATCAGATCAATAAAAAATCAATTTAAAATTCCAGTTTTTGCCTACCAAGTTTCTGGTGAATATAGCATGTTATCCAATGCTGTAGAAAAAAAAATAATAAATAAAGATGCGATATTTGAAAATTTAATGAGTTTTAAAAGAGCTGGTGCAAACGCAATAGTAACTTATTACGCAGATAGATTAAATGAAATTTTACTTTAATTATCTCAATGAATTTATGAACTGAGTTCTGCTAATTGGATAGTTTAAGTTATTTGGTTTTAATATGGTTTTTTCTAAAAAATCACTTACCAATTTCAATCCATTTAAAAGTATATTCAAATCATTAACTACAATTTTCTTATCAATTAGAAAATTTGGTATTATCTTTTTTTCATTTTTAGATTTAACTACATATATTATTTTATCATCTAATAACTCTTTAGTTGCAAAATTACTTAATTCTAAATCAAAACCTATGGTCTTAAGTAATTCTAATTCCCAAAAAATATAATCTTTTAACCAGTCATCATTTGAGAGTATCAAGTAAAATTTTTCAATAAGGTTAAATATTTTTATATTAGATTGAGACTCAGCTGTTAGTAAACGAATTAAACTCATTGCAGAATTAATGCATGAAAGTTTTTGAGAATTTTCAAAATATATAGGTGAATAAACTTTTTGGATTTCTAATTTAAAATATCCTAATTTATTCTCAGATTTAGTGTTATAATTTAGATGAAGTTGATTACCAATTTGAAGATAATTTTTGATTTTTTTTGAGGTACCACCAAAAACGATACCCGATATTTTTCCATGATTTTTAGTATAAAATTCTGAAATAAGAGAATTCTCGTTATATCTATTTTTTGAAAGTAAAAAACCTGTATCGTCCCAATTCATCAAATCAAATTATCATTTAAACAAAGTAAAGCTGCATTCTGCTCTGCTTCTTTTTTAGACTTTCCCTCACCATTATAAAATTTCGTATTTTGTAATTTTACAGCAACTCTAAAAATAGGCTTATGTCTCGGGCCGGTATTAGAGATTATTTTATAAGTAGGCAGTCTTTTGAACTTTTTCAATGAAAACTCTTGAAGTTTTGTTTTTGCATCAATTTGAGTAATCACACTTTCTTTTATTTTTTCTTTCCACAATTCTAATATAATTTTCTCTGTTATATTAAATCCCCTATCAAGGTAAATAGCTCCAATTAAAGCTTCACAACTGTCTGATATCACCTTATCCTCAATTGTAACTGATCTATTTCTAGGATTACAAATTAAAATATAATTTTGCAAATTAATACTTTTAGCAATTTCCAAACATGTCTTTTTATTTACTAATGAAGCATATTTTTTATCCAAAATTCCTTCCTTTTCATCTGGATAGATCTCTAAAAGTTTTTTTGCGATAACTAAACCCAAAACTCTGTCTCCTAAAAATTCTATTTTTTCATTATTATTCATTTTATTAAAACTTTTATGAGTAAGACTTTGAACAAGTAAATTTCTATTTTTAAACTTATAATCTATTTTTTTTTCAAGTTTAGAATAATTAATTTTCATCAAATAATTTTCTTAAAAAATCTGTCAAATCGAATAGATTTGTTCCATTTCCAAAAAGCAAAAATACTACCAACTGATCTATCAGATGAAAAAAAAATAAATCTTGCTTTACCAACTAGATTATCTTCATGAACATAACCCACGCTGGTTAAATACCTGCTATCTTTTGAACAATCTCTATTATCACCTAAAAAGAAGTAATGGTTATCAGGAACAGTAAAAACATCAGAATTATCAAAAGCGAAATTTTTGAGATAGACGGTTTTGTAAATTTTTCCGTTTGGTAATTTTTCCTCAAATGTAAAAACATTAATAGTCTTCTCCCCACAATAAATTGTATCTCTTTCTGAAACTTTCGATTTAAGAATTTCACTATTATTTAGATATAAATTGGAATCCACAAACTGAATTCTATCTCCCGGTAGACCAATAAGTCTTTTAATATAATCTGTTCTATTATCTGCAGGGGTTTTAAAAACTATTACGTCACCCCTATTTGGCTTGCTAGAAAAAATTCTATTCTCAAAAATAGGTGGACTAAATGGAAATGAGTGCTTGCTATAACCATATGAATATTTTGTTACAAAAAGTCTGTCTCCAACTAATAAACCAGGTTCCATGGATGAAGATGGAATATAAAATGGTTGGATGATTAAGGATCTAATAATTATAGCTATAATAAAAGCATAAAAAAGTGTCTTAAAGTTTTCTATAAAAAATTTTTTATTAAACATTTTTGGCCTGAATTATAGTAAATGCAATTGAATATTCTTTTTCATCAGATATTGAAAGAAATATATCAAAATTTTTAACTTTTAACGTTTTCATTATAATTTTTTTGGTTTTGTTATTTAATCTAAAATATGGTTTACCTAAATTATCATTTAAAATTTCAACATCTTTAAAATTTAACCCTTTTCTGAAACCAGTGCCAAGCGCTTTAGAGAATGATTCTTTTGCTGCAAATTTTTTTGAAAAATAGATAGATTTATCTTTTACCAAACTAGAATTTTTAATTTCAAGTAAAGTGAATAATCTTGAGATAAAACTTTTATTTTTAATAGAATTTTTAAGCCTTTTATTTTCAACAATATCTACACCGATACCTAAAATTTTCATTTTAATTTTTGATAATTCTTTTAAACTTTTTTATGACAAATGGTAAACCATAAAAAATAGACTCACCAATAATAAAATGCCCAATATTAAACTCTACTATTTCATTTATCTTGGTTAGTATTTTAGTAGATTTGAAATCCAGACCGTGTCCAGCATGTACCTCCACACCAATTTTTGATGATAATATTGCACATTTCTTAATCTTTAAAAATTCCTTAATGAAAGATTTTTTCGATTTTATCAGATTTGAAAAATGTCCTGTATGTATTTCAACACAATCAGCACCTATTTCTTTAGACAAATAAATATCTTTTATATTTGGATTTATAAATAGGCTCGTTCTAATCTTTTTTTTTTTAAATTGTGATATTATCTTTTTAATTTTATTTTTATTTTTCTTTAAATTTAAACCACCTTCTGTTGTTATTTCATTTCTATTTTCAGGTACAATACAAATAAATTTTGGTTTTATTCTCAAAGCATTCTTAACAATATTCCTATTTGTTGAAATTTCTAAATTTACTAATAATTTTTTTATTGAACAAATTTTTTTTGCGTCTAAATCTCTTATGTGTCTCCTGTCTTCTCGAAGGTGTATTGTAATAGAGTCGGCACCTTTTTTTTTGACAAATAATGCAGCTTTATATGGGTCAGGATGAAATTCACCTCTGGCATTTCGAACTGTCGCAATATGATCAATATTTACACCTAACCGTTTCATTTAATAAATCTGCTTCCTGGTGTTGAAATGGGAATTGAGTCTAATTCCTTTGGTATTTTGTTTGATTTATAAGTTGGTACTTCAATTTTAAGATGTGAAATTATCTTTTTTTTTATTTTCAATGTTTTCTTTGATGATCTATCAATAATTGTCGCAAAACCAACTAATCTTGCATTAGATTTTTTTATTAGTTTTACGCATTCCATGCTGGATTTTCCTGTGGTTATTACATCTTCAATAATGATAACTTTAGAGCCTCTTTTAATTTTAAAACCTCTTCTCAGAGTGAATTTGCCTTTAACTCTTTCACAAAAAATCGTCTCTTTTTTCAAAATCCTACCAATTTCGTAACCTATCACAATACCACCAATGGCTGGTGCCAAAATTAAATCAAATTTTCTAAAATTTTTTTTGATTTTTAAAGCCAATGATTTACATATTTTTTCTGCTTTTGATGGATAACTTAAAAGTTTAGCACACTGGATATACTTTGAAGAATGTAATCCAGAAGATAAAATGAAGTGTCCTTCTAATAAAGCATTAGTCTTTCTTAAAATATCTAAGGATTTTTTGTGTGAAAGCATTTCTTTTATCTTCGTGTCTAATTATCTTAAATTTTATACCCTTTTGTTTAAGCTCTGCAATAAAATTAGTAAAATTTTTCAAATCTCTTATTATCAGCTGAAATTTAAAATTGATATAGTCAGGTTTTTTTCCAGCCATTACTAAATTTGAAATATTTAATTTATGTTCACCTATTAATGAACTTACATTTCCTAATTGACCTGGTTTATCAGGTAATGAAATCCATAAAGTGGTATTATATTTTTTTATTCTTTCCTGCTTCTCCTCACCCCTATCATGCCAATATCTTCTTATAGCAGCTCTGGCTTTTCCAGTCTTTGTTGTTGGAATCCAGTGAAGTGATGGTGATTGATTTTTTGAAGTAATTATTTTTATTCTATCACCATTTCTTAAAATTGATTGAAGTTCACTCTTATTTCCGTTTATTTCACATCCAACTGCAGTATCACCAATTTTTGTATGTACGGCATAAGCAAAATCTATTGCTGTTGCATCTTTGGGTAATTTGATTACTGAACCTTTGGGAGTAAAACAAAAAACATTTTCCTGGAACATTTGAAGTTTAGTGTATTCATAAGAGTGTTCAGGATTTTCATTTTTTTCTATAATTTCAACTAAATCTTTCAACCAATCATATTCTTTCCAGGTGAGAGAGTTAAATTTTTCTGAGGACTTATATTGCCAATGAGAAGCTATTCCTCTCTCAGCAAAATCGTGCATCTCTTTAGTTCTTATTTGAATTTCTATGGGTTTTCTATTAGATCCAATAACTGCAGTATGAATTGATTTATAACCATTAATTTTTGCTGAAGATATATAATCTTTAAATTTCCCAGGTATACAATTATATTCTTTGTGAATTATTCCTAAAGTTTTATAACAGTCATCAACATTATCCAAAATAATTCTAAATCCAATGATATCGGTAATTTGTTCCAAAGAAACTCTTTTTTTCTGAACTTTTCTCCAGATTGAAAAAGGTGTTTTTTCTCTTCCATAAATTTTTGAGGAAATTTTATTTTGATCTAATAATTTTTTTATTTCAGTTGATAAAGTTTCAAAAATATCTTTTTTATCTAATTTTATCTCATCAAGTCTTTTTTGAATTAATAACCTAGCTTCATTATTTAAAATTTCAAAAGAGAGATCTTCTAACTCATCCCTAATTCTATGCATTCCCATTCTGTCCGCTAATGGGGCATAAATTTCCATTGTTTCTTGAGAAATCCTTTTTCTTTTTTCCTCTTTTGAAATTGCTTTTATAGTTCTCATGTTATGCAGTCGATCAGCAATTTTTACTAATAAAACTCTAATATCTTTTGAGGTAGCTAAAATTAATTTTCTAAAATTTTCTGCTTTAGAATTGGATGATGCATTATTTTCAAGTGCAGAAATCTTTGTAACACCGTCAACTAAATCTGCAACTTCATCTCCAAACTCACCTTTGATAGTTTCATAAGTTGCATATGTATCCTCTATTGTGTCATGTAATAAACCCGTAGTTATGGTTGCACTATCTAATTTTAAATCAGTTAATATATTTGCTACTTCAATTGGATGAACTGAGTATGGATCACCTGAGGCTCTTTTTTGATTGCTATGGGCCTTAACCGCAAAGTCATAAGCCTTATTTAACCTATCTGGATTTAAAAACTTATTATATCCTTTTACTTTATTTATTAAATCATCTGAATTAAGCATACACCTTATTATATCATTAATTCAGATTTGTTTAATAGATCTTATGTCTCTATTTGGTAATGATATTATGAGTTTTTTAATGTGATCTTTGGAAATTGGGTGTTTCCAATTTTTATTTAATTCAAATAATGGAAAAAGGACAAAATTTCTATTGTGCATTCTTGGATGAGGTAAAATGATTTTTTGACTAATTTTTTTACTTTTATAATCAATTATGTCTATATCACATTCTCTAGGGGCATTTTTATACCTTTTTTTACGACCGAGGCTGATTTCAATGTCTTTAGATACTTTAAGTAACTCTAAAGGTTTTAGATCAGAAATAACTTCTAAGACAATATTTAAGTATTTAGGTTTACTTTCATCTGGCCATGATAAACTCTCATAAAAATTTGATGATTTGACAAGTCTAATATTTCTTAACGATAATTCATACTTAGCTTGTTCGATTTTATATCTTCTGTTTCCTAAATTTGAGCCAATACCTAAATAAATACGATTAGCTTGATTTTCTAAAATATCTTGACTTATCACGATTCCAATCCCTATCTTTTTTACTTGCTCTTTTGTCATGCAGTTTTTTTCCTTTTGCTACAGCAAGTTCAATTTTTGCTTTTCCTTTTTTAAAATACATTTTGGTGGGAACAATGGTAAGACCATCTCTTTGAATCTTTCCTATTAATTTATTTATTTCCCGTTTATTTAGAAGTAACTTTCTTTCATCTGTTGGATTGTGGTTAGAATAACTAGCTTGTTTATAAGATGCTATATGAGAATTAATTAAAATCAACTCGCCATCTTTTTCAACAGCATATGAATCAGCAATATTTACTTTTCCTTCTCTTATTGATTTAATCTCAGAGCCTTTAAGGACAATCCCAGCCTCTAATAAATCTTCAAAAAAATAATTAAAAGTAGCCTTTCTATTCAAACATATTATTTTTAAACCAGAATTGGTTTTTTTGTTCATTAAATTAATTTAGCTGTATGAAGAGCCTTTTTAACAATTTCTTTGGTAGTATCTGTTACTTTTACTAATGGTAATCTTACATCATCATCACATAAATTTAATAATTTTGCAGCGTACTTTACTGGGCTAGGATTGCTTTCAACAAACATAGCATGGTGAACAGGCTGCAATATTTCATTTAATCTCTCAGACTCTTTAATTTCATTATCATTGTTAGACTTTGAAAATCTTTGGAAATCAGAGCAAAGTTTTGGGGCAATGTTAGCTGTTACACTTATAGCACCTACTCCACCTTTTCTATTAAACTCTAAAGCGTTATCATCATTTCCTGTTAATTGTATAAAATCTTTACCTAATTTTTTTAATGTTTTATCTACTCTTGTTAAATCTCCTGTTGCATCCTTAACACCAATAATATTTTTTAATTCAAATAATCTTGCCATCGTTTCAACTGACATATCAATCACTGATCTTCCAGGAATGTTATAAATAAGAATTGGAATTCCACATTTATCATTTATTGCTTTATAATGTTGATAAAGTCCCTCTTGGGTAGGCTTATTATAATAAGGAGTTACAATTAAAGCTCCATCTGCTCCCATTTTTTCAGCATGAGTAGTCAATGAAATAGCCTCCTCAGTAGAGTTTGACCCAGTACCAGCAAATACAGGTAATTTTCCATTACTCTCTTTGACACATAAATCAATTACCCTTTCATGCTCATTATGGCTTAAAGTTGGAGACTCACCAGTTGTTCCAGCTGGAACCAAACCATTTGTCCCATTTTCAATATGAAAATGGATTAACTTAATGTAAGTTTCGTCATCAAGTTTATCATTTTTAAACGGAGTGACTAAAGCAACATTTGATCCTTTGAACATAAATACTTATAACATAGTTTGTGGATTCATATACTAAAAGATTATGCTAAAAAAATTCATATTTTTTATCAATTTATTTTTCTTCTCTGCTATTACTATTTTGTTTTCTACTGAAATAATACCTTTAAAGAAACCGATCCAAACTAAAGCAGAAAAGGACCAGAAGTTATTAATTGATGTAATGAAGCCTCTGCCAAAACCAATTCCCAAAAAAATAGTAGAGGAAATTAAAAAAAAGCCTGAAGGTGAAATAAAGTTAAAAGCTGAAAAAGACTTAGGTATTATTCTACCAAAAAAGAAACCTTTAATAGCTGGAACCAAAAAAACTGATACAGCGAAAAAATCCAAATATTATAACAAGAAAGATTTCGAAATTGCGAAAAAGGCTATTTCAGAAATGAAACAAGCAAAATGGCCTGCCGCATTGAAAACAGCAAAAAAAGCAAGAGATAAATCAGTCTATAATTTCATACAATGGAGACATCTACTAACTAAAGGAAATAAAGCATCATATTACGATTATAAAACTTTTATAGACAAAAATGAGGATTATCCACGATTGGGAAGAGTAAAATATTTAGCAGAGCATAAACTTTCTACAGACACTATTTCACCCAAAAAAATTATCGATTGGTTCGGTGTTGATGAACCTTTAAGTGGTTTTGGAAAAATGATACTTGGAGAAAGTATAATTCTCAATGGTAATACACAAAAAGGTATTTCATATATTAAAGAAGGATGGATTACTGCCGAATTAAGCAAATCTGAATTAAGATTCTATAGAAAAAAATTCAAAAAATATCTCAATGCGGATGATTATATTAAAAGAGCAGATTACTTGGCTTGGAATAATAAATACTGGGATTTAAAAAGATTATTAAGATATTTACCTAAAGATTATGAGTTGCTTTATACAGCACGTCAATTGTTAATGAGTAAATCGTATGGTGTAGATAATGCTATTTCTAAAGTTCCAGCAAAATTTAAAAACGATGCGGGTTTAAATTACGACAGATTAAAATGGAGAAGAAAAAGAGGAAGGGTTGATAGTTCTGTTGAAATTTTAGTAAAAATTAAAAATACCAAAGATTATTTAGTCAGACCAGATAAGTGGTGGTTTGAAAGAGAAATCATTTCAAGATCATTAATTTATAAAAAGAAATATGCTTTAGCTTATAAAATTGCAAGTAATCATGCTTTGACTGATGGACCCGAATATGCGGCCGCGGAATGGATGAGTGGATGGATAGCATTAAGTTTCTTAGATGATCCTTTGTTAGCTAAGGATCATTTTGAAAATTTTTATAATAATGTTGGTTACCCGATAAGTACTTCGAGAGGAGCCTATTGGTTAGCTAAAACTTATCAGAAACTTGGTAAAAATGAATTAGCTAATGAATGGTTTGGTAAAGCATCTAATTTTCTAACTACATATTATGGTCAGTTAGCATTTATGGAGTTAAATCCCAATCAGCCTTTTGAACTATCTAGAGATATTGAAGTTTCAAAAGAATATAGAGACTACTTTTTTAAAAAAGAATTAGTCAAAACAGTTTATCTTCTTGATGAGCTGAACGAAGATAAATATACAAAACATATTTTAAGACATTTGGCTAATGATGATATAAATAATGGTAGTGAAGTTTTAGCAGCAGAATTAGCAACAAGTATTGATAGATTTGATTTTGCTATTCAAATAGCAAAAATTGCATCATATGAAAAAAGATTTCATAACAAATATAATTATCCAATTATAAGTACTCCAAATTATATAAATGGAAGAAAAATTCCTGATACTGCATTTATACTGTCAATAATAAGACAAGAAAGTGAATTTGATTTAAGTGCTAACAGTCACGCAGGAGCAAAAGGATTAATGCAGCTCATGCCTTACACGGCAAAAGTAGTTGCTAAACAAGCAAAACTTCCTTATTCAAAATCTAGATTAACAAGAGATGCAGAATATAATATCAATTTAGGTTCTCACTATATAGCTGGACTAATTTTAGAATATGATGGTGCTTATCCCTTTGCAATAGCGGCCTATAATGCCGGACCTAAAAGAGTCAGATATTGGAAAAAAATAAATAAAAATCCACAAAAGAACCAAATTGATTATGTAAACTGGATTGAATTAATCAAATTTAAAGAAACAAGAAATTATGTGCAAAGAGTACTGGAGAACTACAACGTCTATCGTTATATTTTAGCTCAAAAGCCAGTTACAATGATAAATTTCTTTAAGGATGATCCTTTATACTAAAAATGGCGGAAGAGGAGGGATTCGAACCCTCGGTACAAGTTTCCTCGCACGGTCATTTAGCAAACGACTGGTTTCAGCCTCTCACCCACTCTTCCAATAAATTTGTCACTTCTGATTGTATTGAATAATCAATATTTATAAAGTAATTATTCAATAATTATGAAAAATAAGTATTCAATATTTTCACTTATTAAAAACGCTTTTTCTTATCATGAAAATTGGGAGAAAGCTTGGAAAGATCCTGAGCCTAAAAAAGAATATGATGCAGTAATTGTTGGTGGTGGAGGACATGGTCTTGCAACTGCCTATTATCTAGCAAAAAAACATAACATGAAGAATATTGCTGTTGTGGAAAAAGGTTGGATAGGAGGAGGAAATACTGGTCGAAATACTACAATAATAAGATCTAATTATTTATGGGATGCAAGTGCGGGTTTATATGACCATGCTCTTAAAATTTGGGAAGGTTTATCTCAAGAATTGAATTATAATGTTATGTTTAGTCAAAGAGGAGTTATGAATCTTGCACATAATTTGCAAGATGTTAGAGATTTAAAAAGAAGAACTCACGCTAATAGATTGAATGGTATTGATGCAGTTTATTTAAATACTGAACAAGTTAAAAAATTTTGTCCAATCATAAATACCTCGCAAGATATTCGTTATCCAGTTTTAGGTGGAACTCTTCAAAGAAGAGCCGGTACAGCTAGGCATGACGCTGTTGCTTGGGGATACGCAAGAGGTGCTGATGAAATGGGTGTTGATATAATTCAAAATTGTGAAGTAAAAGGTATAAAAAGAAATGGTGATACAGTTGAAGGAATTGAAACGACTAAAGGATTTATCAAAACAAAAAAAATTGGAGTAGTAGCAGCTGGTCACTCCAGTGTAATAGCGAATATGGCTGGATTGAAATTACCTTTGGAAAGTAAACCACTTCAAGCTTTAGTGTCTGAACCAGTAAAACCAATAATAGATACAGTTGTAATGTCTAACGCTGTTCATGCATATGTCAGCCAATCTGATAAGGGAGAATTAGTTATTGGGGCAGGAACTGATGATTATGTATCTTACTCTCAAAAAGGAAGTTATGATATTGTGGAAGGAACTTTAAATGCAATTTTAGAACTATATCCAATATTTAGTAGAATGAGAATGCTTCGTCAGTGGGGTGGAATAGTTGATATATGTCCTGATGCAAGTCCAATCATAAGTAAAACTTCAATTAAGGGTTTATACTTTAATTGTGGTTGGGGAACTGGAGGTTTTAAAGCTACACCTGGCTCAGGGGATTTGTTTGCTCACACCATTGCAAATGACGAACCTCATAAATT
Organism: uncultured Pelagibacteraceae bacterium; assembly: GCA_902563075.1. Taxonomy (GTDB): domain Bacteria; phylum Pseudomonadota; class Alphaproteobacteria; order Pelagibacterales; family Pelagibacteraceae; genus Pelagibacter. The sequence continues at coordinate 27,989 of CACEWC010000003.1, read as the reverse complement.
AAATGCTGCGTTTAATATAAATAGATTTGTAAGTGGTGATCTAGTTGATGAACATGGTGCAGCCGCTGTTGCACACTAATGTTTTTAATTAATTGTCCTTTTTGCGGTGAGAGAGAACAAAGCGAATTTAAAGCTGGTGGTGAAGCACATATTGTAAGGCCAAAACAACCTACAGAACTAAGTGATGATGAATGGGCAGAATATTTGTTCATGAGAAAAAACATAAAAGGAGTTCAATTTGAAAGATGGAACCATGTTCATGGTTGTAGAAAATGGTTCAATATGGTTAGAGATACATCAAACGACCAAATAAAAGCTGTTTACAAAATGGGTGAAAAGCCACCAGTAAAATAGAATGTCTAATAATTTAAGATTTAAAACAAGTAAATTTATCGATGAGACTTATCGAGTTTCTTTTAAATTTAATAACAAAACATATTTTGGTTTTAAAGGTGATACTCTAGCATCAGCTTTGTTGGCTAATGGAATTCATCTTGTTGGACGAAGTTTCAAATATCATAGACCTCGAGGAATTATGACATCAGGTTCTGAAGAACCTAATGCAATTATTCAATTGCATGATAATTCCTCAAGAACTGAACCAAATGTAAGAGCTACAGAGGTCGAAATCTATGAAGGTTTAGTTGCATCTAGTCAAAATTGTTGGCCTAGCGTTAATTTTGATATTGGTGGAATTAATAATCTATTATCCCCTATCTTACCTGCAGGTTTTTATTATAAAACTTTTATGTGGCCTGCAAGTTTCTGGGAAAAGTATGAATACTTTATTAGAAAATCTGCGGGTTTAGGTAAATCACCTAAAGAAGCTGATCCAGACATATATGAACATAAATATATTCATTGTGATGTTTTGGTTATCGGAGCAGGTATATCAGGAATAATGGCAGCTAAAATGGCAGCTAAAAATGGTTTTAAGACTCTTTTAGTTGATGAAAAATCTTATTTGGGGGGATCTTCTATTTATGATAACTCAGAATTTTCAAAAATTAATAATCAAATAACAAGTTCATGGTTAGAAAAAGAAATCAACGAAATATCTAAATTAGAAAATTTAGAAATAAAAACAAGAACTAGCGTTGCAGCATTCCATGGATACAACTTTTTATTGGCTCGTGAAAATCTCACTGATCATTTACCGATTAATCAAAGAGAAAATAAAGTAAGACAAAGATTATTAAAAATTAGAGCTAAAAAAGTAATCACAGCAACTGGCTCTATAGAAAGACCTTTAATATTTGATAATAATGATCGTCCAGGGATAATGTTATCTTCAGCAGTTAAAAGATATATTGATTTGTATGGTGTGGCATGTGGTGAAAATAATATTCTTTTTACCAATAACGATACGGCATATGAAACAGCCATGAGTTTAATTCAAAGAGGAATTAAAATTAATGCAATAATTGATAATAGAGAACAAATTGACTCTAAAATTTCATACGAAGTTGAGAAAAATAATATTAAAATTTATAAAGGTTATACTGTCGTTGATACTTACGGATATAGAAGAATTAATAAAATATCCATCATGAAACTTTCAAAAGATGGTCAAACAGTCATTGGTGACAAAACAAAGTTGAATTGTGATTGTTTAGGTGTATCTGGTGGTTGGACCCCAGCAGTACACTTGTTTACACAATCAGGAGGTAAATTAAAATTTAGAGAAGAAGATCAAGTATTTATACCTAATGTTTATCCCTCAGATCAAATAAGTATTGGATCTTGTAATGGAGACTTTGGTTTAGAGGAGATAATAAAGAATACCTTGTCTTCTATTAAAAAGTTTCTTGATATTGATAATTCTGAATACAAAACTGTTGAAACAATCTCTGGTTTAAATCAATCAAAGAGAAATATTTGGTTATTACCATCTGATAAATCCATAGGGAAAACTAAATCTTTTGTTGATTATCAAAACGATGCAACTGCAAAAGATATTAAATTAGCTCTAAGAGAAGGTTTTAGATCTATAGAACATGTAAAAAGATACACCACTACAGGTATGGGAACTGATCAAGGTAAACTCGGTAATATGCATGCTTTAGGAATTATCTCAGAAACAGCGGGAACTAAAATGGGCGAACACGGAACTACAACTTTTAGACCTCCTTATACACCTCTTACTTTTGGAACTATTGTTGGAAGAAATGTAGGAGAATTTTTTGATATATTTAGACGTACTCCAATACATGATTGGCATGTTGCCAACAACGCTGAATTTGAAAACGTTGGTCAATGGAAAAGAGCTTGGTACTATCCAAAGGATAATGAAAATATGCATCAAGCAGTACAAAGAGAAAGTAAAGCTGCAAGAGACTCAGCGGGTATTCTAGACGCATCAACATTAGGAAAGATTGATATTCAAGGTACTGATGCCTCAGAATTTTTAAATCGTGTTTATACTAACGCTTGGTCAAAACTAGCTATAGGTAAATGTCGTTATGGTTTAATGTTAAATGAAGATGGAATGGTTTATGATGATGGCGTTACAACTAGATTGGGTGAAAATCATTATATCATGACCACTACTACTGGTGGTGCAGCTAACGTGTTAGGAAAACTTGAAGATTATCTTCAGACAGAATGGCCTGAATTAGATGTCTATTTATCTTCTGTAACTGATCATTTTGCCACAATAAGTGTTTGTGGACCTAATAGTAAAAAAATTGTTTCAAAAGTTATTCCTGATTTAGATCTTTCTGATGAAAAGTTTCCACATATGTCATTCAAAAATTCAAAAATAGACAACATTAAATGTCGAATAATGAGAATTAGTTTTACTGGGGAACATAGTTATGAAATTAATATTCAAGCAAACTTTGGTAAATCTGTTTGGGAAAAATGTATGGAAGCAGGTAAAGATTTTAATATTACGCCCTATGGAACTGAAACGATGCACTTATTAAGAGCAGAAAAAGGTTTTATAATAGTTGGTCAAGACACTGATGCAACACTAACACCAATTGATTTACAGATGGATTGGATAGTAAGCAAAAAGAAATATGATTTTATTGGAAAAAGATCATTATATAGATCTGATACTATAAGAGAAGATAGAAAACAATTAGTTGGTTTATTGACAGAAAATCCTGAGGAAGTTTTAGAAGAAGGCGCACAGATAGTTGCTGATATAAAAAAATCACCTATTGAAATGCTTGGCCATGTAACCTCAAGTTATTACAGCCCAAATTTAAAAAAGTCGATCGCATTAGGAGTTGTAAAAGGTGGAAAAAATATGTTGGGGCAAAAATTGATCATACCAATGGAAAATAAGAATATTAATGTAACTGTAGCTGACCCAGTTTTTTTAGATAAAGAAGGTGAAAGATTAAATGCTAAATTATAATCATACAATTAAAGAGGAAAAATCATATCAAGGTCTACAAATGAACGAGGTTAAACCTGTTATGAAATTGATAGTAAGAGGTAAAAAAAGAGAATTTTTATCAGCTGTTGGTAAATCTTTAAATATGGTTTTGCCTACAAAAGCAAATACTTCCACTCAAAGTGAAAAATTGACTGCTCTATGGTTGAGTCCTGATGAATGGATGATTTTTTCAAATAGCGTTGTTAAAGAAAATACAAATTCTTATGAAACTGAAACCCTTTTGAATAAAAACATATCTAAATTAAATTTAGGAGCTGTGGTGGATGTCACAGATCAATTCGTGAGGATTAATCTCAAAGGAGATAAGATATATGATTTGTTTCAAACAGGCTCTCCTTTTAATTTTAATGATTTTAAGGGTAAAATTGGCTCAGTGACCCAAACAATTCTCGCAAAAATAGATGTAATCATTCATAATCAAAATAAAAATGAAGTGAATTTGTTTGTAAGACGCTCATTTTCTGAGCATTTATTCGCATGGATGAATGATAGTGCGTCAAGATTATAGTCACATTTAGATCTCAAATAAGTTAAATAAAATTATGAAAAAATTATTTTTAGTAGCATTATTTGCTCTTTTACCATTCTCACTAAACGCAGAATCTAATCTAGATAAAATTTTGTCTTCTGGAGTACTTAAAGTTGGTACTACTGGAGATTGGGATCCTATGACAGTCAAAGATCCTGCAACCAACAAATATAAAGGTTTCGATATCGATGTAATGAATCAATTAGCTAAAGATATGGGTGTAAAAATTGAGTTTGTACCCGCAGAATGGAAAACTATAGTTTCAGGAATAACATCTGCAAGATATGATATCTCAACTAGTGTTACAAAAACGCCAAAGAGAGCTGAAGTAGCTGGTTTTACCGATACTTATTACAAATATGCTACTGTGCCACTTGTTCTCAAAAAGAACTTAAAAAAATTTCCTACTTGGGACTCGCTTAATAATTCAAATGTAACAATCGCAACTACTCTTGGTACTTCTCAAGAGGAAAAGGCAAAAGAATTTTTCCCAAAATCAAAATTAAACTCAATTGAAGCACCAGCAAGAGACTTCCAAGAAGTCTTAGCAGGTAGAGCTGATGGTAATATTACAAGTTCAACAGAGGCAAATAAATTAGTTATTAAATATCCTCAGTTAGCAATCGTTCCAGATGGTGGAAAAAATCCAGCATTTTTAGCAATGATGGTGCCAAAAGGTGATACTAAGTGGAATGATTATGTCAATAAATGGATTAAAGACAAAAAATCTTCAGGCTTCTTCACAAAGTTATTAGCTAAATATAATCTAAAGAGCTTATAAAAAATTAGTAATTAATTTTTTATTCTTTATAAGTTAAGTAGTGAAAAATCTACTTTTATTAATTCTAATCTTTCCATTAACCTCATGTGGTAAAAGTGAATTGAACTGGTTAATCTTATCACCAAACAACATTGAGGGGTTAACTAATCTGAAGTTTTTACTTAGTGGTTTGACAACTACTATTTATATTAGCATAGTCTCAATCATTATTTCAATTATTCTTGGTCTTTTAGTTGCTATTCCATCACTGGCTAAAAGTAAATTCTTAACCTACCTAAATATTGGTTATGTTGAGATTGTAAGAGCAATTCCTTTACTGGTTTTAATCTTATGGATTTATTATGGTCTTCCAATCATGACGGGTATAAGTTTTAGCCCATTCGTTTCTGGTATCATTGCGCTGTCGATTAGCGAAAGTGCTTTTCAAGCAGAAATATTTAGAGCAGGAATTAATTCAATAAAAAAATCACAATGGGAAGCTGGAAGTTCTTTAGGATTAAGTTTTTTTAGAAAATTAAGATTAGTAATTCTACCTCAAGCAATAAAGAATATTTTACCAGCTATTGGTAATCAATTTGTATATGTGCTTAAAATGTCCTCTCTTGTATCGATAATTGGTATTGGAGATCTGACTAGAAAAGCAAACGAATTGGTTGTGACAACTTATCGGCCACTTGAAATATATACATTTCTAATTCTAGAATATTTAGTCTTGATATTAATTGTTTCTTATCTTGTAAGAAAATTAGAAAAAAAATTACAAAAAGATTAATTTTTTCTTCTATAGTCCCAAGGATATTCAAAAGTCATTGCCCACATACCCTTTTTATTTTTTTTGGCATAATTCTCATCTGGAATATATTTTGTTGAATATTTCCTGTAAGCAAAAGCATAACCTTCTCGAACAAGATACTTAGATAGACTTTGATTATTTACAAAACATTCAGCTAAAATTCTCTTATATCTATCTGTACCCTCCTTGACACATCTTACTTTGTTTTTACCTATCTTATTAATAAGTAATTGTTTTGCTTGAACTCCACATTTAATAACCTCATTATTCTTATTACAAATTTGTTTAATTTCAGGAGTATCAATCCCACTAAAACGAATTTTTTCGTTTTTTAAATGAATGGTATCTCCATCTATAACCTTTATTTCACTAGATTTTACATCAAGGTATGTAACAAAGAAAAATATTAGACAAATACTAGTAAGTAAAAAGACTTTTTTTTTGTTTGAAAACATTATTCAAAAAATACCCAATAAACATTAGAACTGCAATTCCCATAAACCAATTTGTTACTAAAATCGTATAAAAAATATCCTCATAATCCCCACCTTTAATATTAATTACATACCATAAACTTAAAAATGGGAGAGCTGTTAATCTAAGAATACTTAGATAAAGACTGTACAATGGTTTTTTCACTGCTTGGAATACTGCAGTGGTTATAAAAAAAACAGGATAAATTGGGCCAATTAATGCAGCAACTTTTAAATATATCGCACCATGCTTTATTGCCTCTTGGTTATCAGTAAATAATGAAACTAAAAACTCTGCACCTAAAAATATTATTATTCCTGCACAGATCATAAAAGATGATCCAAACATTAAAGCTTTTCTGTATAATTCTCTCAATCGATCATAATTTTTTGCACCAAAATTTTGTCCTCCAATTGATAATACCGCTGTATTTAATCCAATTACAGGAAGTAGAAAAACTTGTTCAATTCTAAGAGCAGCACCATAACCAGCAGTAGCTAAATCTCCAAATTGACCAATGAAGTAAAGGATATTGAATAAACCTACACCAATCAACAACATGCTAAACATCACAGGAATCGTTTGATACAAGAGTTCCCCAAGAAGATCAAATTTTGGAATAAAACACTCAGGCTTAAGATATTGTTTTAATTCACAACAATAAACTTTATATGCTAAATACAAAAGACCAACAAACTGAGCCACTACAGTAGCTATTGCAAGTCCAGCTATACCAAATGCTGGAATAAAACCATAACCAAAAATAAATAATGGATTTAGAATAATATTTAAAAAGAAACTAAAAATTAAAACGTTTCTGTAACTTTTTGTATCCCCTTGTGCATTTAGAGTTCCATTTAAGGAAATTTGTATTAACACAATTATAGTTCCATAAAAAATTACATCTAGATATTTTCTTGTTAATATAATTGCCTCTTGGTCTGATCCCATTAGAGAAAGTAAAAAATCTGAAACATTCAAACCAAAAAAAGTAACTAGTATGGATAAAAAGATTGCAAAAATAATTGATTGAGCAACAAATAATGACGCCTTATTTTTATTATTAGCCCCTATATTATTTCCAATTAAAGTATTTGTTCCAGCAGTTAAACCAACACCTATAGCTATAATAGTAAAATAAATTGGAAAAGATTTTGCAATCGCCGCTATTGCTTCAGCAGATATTCTTCCTGCAAACCAAGTATCTACTAAATTGTAAAAAGTTTGAAATAATGAGCCAACACTTGCTGGAATAGTAACTTTTCTTAATAAAAACCATATCGGATCTTTAGTTAATTTGAAAGATTGTGACAAATAAATCCTTAGTTAAATTCTTTTTGAAAATTATATTTTTTTTTTGATAGCTTTGCCTTGTATATCTGACTTTGTCTCATTCTAAAACGAGATTTTTGGTTTTTCGAGAGTTTATCAAAACAATTAGGGCAAGTTACACCCTCCTCGTATCTTTTAGATTTTTTATCTTTAACTGAGATTGGTTGTCTACATCCACCGCAAATTGAGTAAGTTCCTTGTACTAATCCATGTTTTAAACTTACCCTGTTGTCAAATACAAAACATTCACCTTTCCATAAACTGTTTTTTTGTTTGATTTTCTTCAGATAATTAAGAATTCCGCCCTTTAATTGATAAATATTTTTAAAACCTTTTTTTTCCAGATATACAGAGGCTTTTTCACATCTAATCCCACCAGTGCAAAACATTGCTATTGGCTGATCTTTTTTTAATTTTTTTAAATATTTTGGGAAATCTCTAAAGTTACCTATATTTGGATTTACAGATTTTTTAAAAGATCCAACTTTATGTTCAAAAGGTTTTCTCGCATCTAATAAAAGAGTTTCTTTTTTTTTTATCAATTTATTCCATTTTGTTGGATCAATATGGGTATTCTTTTTATTGATCCTATTCGACATTATAAGATCCATTGGAACAACCTCATTTTTAATTTTTACTTTTGGTTTGTGAAAAGGTTTAAATATACTTATAGAATTATTTAAACTATCAAATTTTTTGATATTCAAAATTTTTTTTAGCCTAATAATTGTAGTCTTAATATCTTTATTTATTCCACATATTGATCCATTTAGACCCTCTTTGGATATAATAATTGATCCATTGATATTATTATTAGCTAAGAGATTACTCAATATTTTTTGATTTTTTTTTAAATTATTTATTTTTTGAAATTTATAAAAACCAAATACAGTGAACATTAGATCTTCCTACAAACAGTCATTCCATCACCAAAAGGTACCATGACCTTTTCAATTCTTTTATCCTTAGAGATAAATTCATTCAAATCTCTTATATTTTTTGTAAATTTATCATTTATATCTTTGTTAACAACTTCACCATGCCATAGTACATTATCGATTATTACTAAGCCCTCTTTATTCAATAAATCCAAAGAAATTTCATAATATTTCTTGTAATTCATTTTATCTGCATCAATAAAAACTAAATCAAATTTTTCATTTCTAATACTCATTAAACTTTCTAGAGCTGGTTTAACTATTGTTTTAATCTTGTGACCTTGATTAGCTTTTTTAAAAAAGTTTTGAGCAATTTTGTTAGTTTCCTCATTTTTATCCAAAGCAATTATTATACCTTCTTCTGGCAAAGCTAAGGCCATGGATAGTGTACTTAAACCTGTAAAAGTTCCTATTTCGAGAACTTTTTTAATTTTAGAAACTTTAATTATCAAATGTAGAAATTGGCATTGTGAGATAGATACTTGCATTTTTTGTGAGTCACCAAGTGATAAATTATAATCTATTATTTCTCTTTGAATTGGATGTAATTTTAAACCATTCTTTAATATATAATCTTGTAAATGTTTTGTGATATTAAGGTCTGAACCCATAACCTTATAACTTTTTCTTTAGGATCTCATTGATTAATTGAGGGTTAGCTTTTCCACCCGATGCCTTCATTGCTTGACCAACAAAAAAACCAAATAATTTTTCTTTACCTTGTTTATATTCAATAGCTTTTTCTCTGTTATCATTAATTATTTTATCAATTAAAGCCTCTAAAGCCTTTGGATCACTTTGTTGCTTTAATCCTTTTTCTTCAACAATTTTTTGTGGATCTTTATCTCCATCAATCATTATTTCAAAAACAGTTTTTGCTATTTTTCCTGAAATGGTTCCATTCTTAATTAGATTAATCAATATGGCAAAATTCTTTGCACTCACTGGACTTTGAGAAATTTCTAAACCTTTGCTATTCAAAACTGCAAATAGTTCTCCTGTAATCCAATTAACTGCTAACTTAATATCTTTGTTTTTGCCCATTTTAGCTACAACCTCTTCAAAATATTTCGCAGTATCAATATCAGACACCAAAATATTCGCTTCATAAGGAGACAATTTAAAATCTTCAATAAATCTTTTTTTCTTATCATCTGGGAGTTCTGGAATATCATTTTTAAGTTCTTCAATAAATTTTTCTGAAACCTCTAAAGGTAACAAATCAGGATCAGGAAAATATCTATAATCATGAGCATCTTCTTTAGATCTCATTGATCTTGTCTCATTTTTCTTCGTATCAAAAAGTCTTGTTTCTTGATCAATAGTTTTGCCTTCTTCTATTAAATCAACCTGTCTATTAGCCTCATATTCTATTGCCATTTGCATAAATTTAATTGAATTAACGTTTTTAATTTCACACCTTGTACCAAATTCTTTTGAGCCTTTTGGTCTAACAGAAACATTCACATCAGCCCTTAAAGAACCCTCTTGCATATTTCCGTCACAAGTTCCTAGGTATCTCATTATAGATCGTAATTTTTTAATATAAGCATTAACCTCATCTGGGGATCTCAGATCAGGCTTGCTTACTATTTCCATTAAAGCTACCCCAGATCTGTTCAAATCAACAAAGGTATTTTGTGGGTCAAGATCATGTATGCTTTTTCCAGCATCTTGTTCTAGATGTAATCTTTCTATACCAACTTCTTTTTGACCATTAGGCATATCCAAAATAACTTTGCCCTCACCTACTATTGGATCTTTAAATTGTGAAATTTGATATCCTTGAGGCAAATCAGCGTAAAAATAATTTTTTCTATCAAACACTGAACGTTTATTAATTTTCGCATTAAGACCAATACCGGTTTTGATTGCTTGTTTGACACAAAATTCATTTATTACTGGTAGCATTCCTGGAAATGCAGCATCAACTAAACTAACCTGCGTATTCGGCTCTGCTCCAAATTTAGTTGCAGAAGTAGAAAATAATTTTGAATCAGATAAAACTTGAGCATGAACTTCTAAACCAATTACAACCTCATACTGATTATCTTTTCGATTAATTAAGTATTCTGAATCTTTTTTACTCATTTTATCCACCAATCAGTAATTTTATTTTTAAAATTAATCTTTTCTTCCATAGCATAAGCTATATTCAATATATTTTGCTCATCAAAAGCTTTACCAATAATTTGTAAACCTAAAGGATAACCTTTTGAGTCATGACCTGCAGGTATTGAAATACCTGGAAGTCCAGCTAAGTTAACAGGAACTGTAAATATATCATTAAGATACATTGAAACCGGGTCGTTTGTTTTTTCACCTATTTTAAATGCTGAGCTAGGTGTTGATGGAGTTAATATTGCATCGACTTTTTTATAAGCCTCATCAAAATCATTTTTGATAAGTTTCCTTACTTTTTGAGCTTTAAGATAATATGCATCGTAATATCCAGAAGATAAAACATAAGTTCCAATCATAATTCTTCTTTGAACTTCAGCTCCAAAACCTTCTGATCTAGTTTTTTCATACATATCAATTAAATTTTCACCTTTGGCTCTATATCCATATTTGACACCATCATATCTTGCTAAATTTGATGATGCCTCTGCAGGAGCAACTATATAATAAGTCGGTAAGGCATAACTTGTGTTTGGAAGAGAAATATCAATGGTCTCAGCACCACAATCTTTAACGTACTGAATACCTTTTTGCCAAAGATCTTCAATTTCTTTAGGCATACCATCAACTCTATATTCTTTTGGTATTCCAATTTTTTTTCCCTTAATATTATTTGTAAGTTCTTTGCTGTAATGATTTCTTTTAAAATCTATTGAAGTAGAGTCTTTTGGATCATAAGAGCTAATTACTTCATGTAGTAAAGCACAATCTTTAACATTTTGTGCCATCGGTCCTGCTTGATCTAATGATGAAGCAAAAGCAACTATTCCATATCTTGAACAACTTCCATATGTAGGTTTCAATCCAACAATCCCAGTAAAAGAAGCTGGCTGTCTAATTGATCCTCCAGTATCAGTACCAATTGTAACAGGAGTTAATTGTCCAGCTACTGCTGAGGCTGAGCCGCCTGATGATCCACCTGGAACTAAATTCCTATCAATAGGGCTTTGAACATTACCAAAAAAACTTGTTTCATTTGATGAACCCATTGCAAACTCATCACAGTTTAGTTTACCTAAAAGTATTGCACCTTCATTCCAAATATTTTCAGTGACTGTTGACTCGTAGGTTGGTACAAAATTATTTAAAATTTTGCTACCAGCAGTTGTTTTAATATCTTTTGTGCAAAATAAATCCTTAACAGCCATTGGAATACCAGGCAGTTTTGAATCTAAATTAGGTTTTTGGTCAAATTTTTTTGCTTTTTCTAAAGCAGAGGTAAAGTCATTTGTAATATAAGCGTTCAATTCCTCAGATTTTTCAGATCTATCAATAAAAGCTTTGGTCACATCTGTTGAGGAAAGTTTTTTATTTTTAATATTTTCAACTAACTCTGTTAGAGATTGTTTTGTTATATCTGACATTATTCAATTACCTTTGGTACTACAAAATAATCCTCATTATCTTGAGGGGAATTTTTAATAATCTGTTCTCTTATATTTTTACTTTTTACTTCGTCAGATCTTAATTTTAGAGTTGTTTCAGCAATAGAGGTTAATGGTTCTACATTATCTGTTTTTAATTCATTAAGTTTTTCAATAAAATCAAAAATAGAATTTAAATCACCAGCTAATTTTTTAGCTCTTTGCTCATCAACTGAAATTCTTGATAATTTAGATATATGTTTTATTGTTTTAAGATCTATACTCATATGCTATTTAAATATGAGGCAAAGTATCACTTAAGTTTAAAATATACAATATGATCACTTTAGATGAATTTAAAAAAAAACACTTAGATAAGTGTAGATTGATAGGTTTAGACCTGGGTTCTAAAAGAATTGGTGTGTCAATCTGTGATGACAAACAATTAATAGCTACTCCATTAAAAACATTAGATAGAAATTCGCTTAAGGATCTTATTAATGAACTCAAGTTAATCATTAATGAAAATGACATAAAAGGAATCATTGTTGGAAATCCTCTTAATATGGATGGATCCTCAGGCAGGTCAGCTCAATCAGTAAAAGATACAACAGAAAATATTGAAAGAAATTTAGATATACCAATTTGTCTCTGGGATGAAAGACTCTCAACTGTAGGTGCTTTTAATCTGTCTAGCCAATTAGATATTAATGTGAGTAAAAGAGAAAAAAAGATAGATGAAAATGCTGCTGCTTTTATATTACAAGGAGCTTTAGATTTTTTAAATAATTAATACTTGATATTATAGGAGTTTATAGTTATAGAGTTTGTTTTAATGGCAATTAAAACAAATCAGGCTATTAAAATTTCTCAAAAACACCTTTTAGGAATTCAAGATTTATCAATCAATGATGTTAATTTAATACTTGATGAAGCAAATTCATTTATAAAAGTAAATCAAAGTAAAAATAAGAAAGTTGATGTTTTAAGAGGTAAAACTCAAATTAATTTATTTTTTGAACCTTCCACTAGAACTCAAAGCTCTTTTGAATTAGCTGGCAAAAGACTTGGGGCTGACGTTATGTCAATGAATATTAGCAACTCAGCAATTAAAAAAGGTGAAACATTGATAGATACAGCAATGACGCTAAATGCAATGCATCCTGATATTATTGTAATTAGACATCAAGATTCTGGAGCTTGTAATCTACTTTCACAAAAAGTAAACTGCGCAGTTCTTAATGCTGGTGATGGAAGAAGAGAGCACCCTACTCAAGCTTTATTAGATGCATTAACAATTATTACTCGTAAAAAAAAAATACAAGGATTAAAAATAGCAATCTGTGGTGATATACTTCATTCAAGAGTTGCTAGATCAAATATTTATTTACTTAGTATGTTAGGAGCAGAGGTGAATATTGTTGCTCCAACAAATCTTATGCCAAAAGAAATTGAAAAATTTGGTGTTAATACTTTTACAGATATGAAAAAAGGATTGAAAGATTGTGATATTGTTATGATGTTGAGATTGCAAAATGAACGAATGACGAGTTCATATCTTTCATCCAATAGAGAATATTATGAATATTATGGATTAACTCCAGATAAATTAGAACATGCCAAGTCAGATGCTTTAATAATGCATCCTGGTCCAATGAATAGAGGGATAGAAATAGATACAATTTTAGCTGATGATATCAATAAAAGTGTAATTAAAGAACAAGTTGAATTAGGTGTTGCGGTAAGAATGGCTTGTCTAAAAATATTTTGTACATAGATGAAAAAACAATATTTTATAAACGCAAATATAATTGATCCTTATAACTCAATGAATGAGAATGGGGGTCTGATTATAAGTGAAGATGGAAAAATTGAAGCCATTGGAAAAAAGGTTAATACTAATAATTTGCCGAGTCGAGAAAAACCAATTGATTTAAAAGGTAAATATATATTTCCTGGATTAGTTGATATGAGAGTTTTTGTTGGTGAACCGGGATATGAATATAAAGAAAATTTTAGAACTTTAAGCAATGCAGCACTCGCAGGTGGTGTTACTTCAGTTGTAACAATGCCTAATACAGATCCAATTATTGACAACGTTTCTATAGTCGATTTTCTAAAAAGAAGAGGAAGAGACAAATCAAAGATAAACATTTTTCCATGTGCCTCCTTAACCAAAAACACTGAGGGCACAAATATGACTGAATTTGGTTTGTTACAAAGTAAAGGAATAATTGCATTTACCGATGGTGTTAAAACAATTCAAAATCCAAGATTGATGTCTAGAATAATGAACTCTGCTAAAGATTTGGGTAGTTTAATAATGCAGCACGCTGAAGATTACGAGCTAGCAAAAAATGGCATGATTAACTCTGGAATAATTGCTTCAAAATTAGGTCTGTCTGGTATACCTGAAATCGCTGAGCGTATTCTGATCGAGAGAGATTTAACATTACTCGAAAAGGTTAAATGCAGATATCATATCTCTCAATTATCATCACAAAAGTCTATTGAAGTAATTAAATCAAGAAAGGAAATAGTAAAATTCACATGTGGTGTTTCGGTTAATAACTTATCTTTAAATGAAAACGACATTGGAGATTTCAAAACATTTTTGAAATTATCCCCGCCATTAAGAAGAGAAGAGGATAGATTAGCTTTAGTCCAAGGTTTAAAGGACAATTTAATCGATGTAATAGTTTCAGATCATAAACCTGAAGATGAAGAGTCGAAAAGATTAACATTTGCTCAAGCAGCAACTGGTGCGTCAGGGATAGAAACTCTTCTGTCTCTAAGTTTAGAATTATATCATAACGGATCACTCAAATTAGAGACAATTATAAAAGCATTAACATCAAATCCTGCTAAAATATTGAAAATAAACAAAGGGGATCTATCTATTGGTAATGATGCCGATCTTTGTATAGTTGATATAGATAAACCATGGATTGTAAAAAAAGATAAGCTTATCTCAAAATCAAAAAACACATCAATCGAAGATAAAAAACTTCAAGGCAGAGTCACAAATACATTTGTAAACGGTAAAGAATTATTTAAGCTATAGCATGGATATTTTAATCATAGGTATAATTTCATATTTGATGGGTTCAATTCCATTTGGATTGATACTAACAAAAATTTTTTTGAAAAAAGATATAAGAGATATTGGATCTGGAAATATCGGAGCCACAAATGTACTTAGAGCTGGTAACAAGACAGTTGGTTACATCACTTTATCTCTTGATATTTTAAAAGCTGTTATCCCTGTAATATTTGTTAAAATTTATTACACAGATTACTTATATTTAGCATCATTATGTGCATTTATAGGTCATGTGTTTCCAGTATGGCTGAAATTTAAAGGAGGGAAAGGTGTTGCAACATACGTTGGTATTCTATTTGCTATAAATATTTATTTTGGAATTATCTTTGCTTTATCTTGGTTTATAATTTTTGCTATAACAAAATTTTCATCTTTATCTTCATTAATTGCTTCTGTATCAGTTCCTGTTTATTTACTGGTCATAGGTCAATTTAAAGATATATTTTTTTTTATAATTATGTTTGTGTTAATATTTTTTACCCATCGAGAAAATATTAAAAGATTGAAAAATAAAGAAGAAACTAAGACAAAAATTTATTAATTTGACTATCTAACTCTTTTAGGTAGTTTGTCATTTATGAACTTGGTCATTGTAGAAAGTCCAGCTAAAGCCAAAACTATCAATAAATATTTAGGTGATAATTATAAAGTATTAGCCAGTTATGGCCATATTAGAGATTTACCCTCTAAGAATGGTTCTGTTGATCCAGATCAAGATTTTAAAATGGAATGGGAGATCGATAGCTTTTCAAAAAAATATCTTAAAGAAATTACTGACGCAGCGAAAGACTCCTCAAAAATTATATTAGCTACCGATCCTGATCGTGAAGGAGAAGCAATAGCTTGGCATGTAAAAGAGTATCTAAATGAAAAAAAACTTCTTAAAGATAAAGAAATAGAAAGAGTTGTTTTTAACGAAATTACAAAAAAAGCAGTAATTCATGGAATTGAAAATCCAAGACAAATTGAACCGCTTTTAGTTGATGCTTACATGGCTAGAAGAGCCTTGGATTACTTGGTTGGCTTTAATATTTCACCAATATTATGGACAAAACTTCCAGGCTCCAAATCGGCAGGAAGAGTTCAATCAGTAGCTTTAAAATTGATAACTGAAAGAGAACATGAAATTGAGTCCTTTAAACCAGAAGAATTTTGGACTTTAAGTGTCAAATTTGAAGATGAAAAAAATCAAAATATCCTTGCAAGTATTACTCAACTAGATAACAACAAAATTGAAAAATTCTCTTTTAGAAATAAAAATGAGATAAATAAAGCTATATCAAGTATAAATCAAAAAAAATTTAGTATTACTGATATATCAAGTAAAGTGGTAAATCGTAATCCATCAGGACCATTTACTACATCAACTCTTCAACAAACAGCTTCAAGTCGATTAGGGTTTGGTGCATCAAGAACTATGCAAATTGCCCAAAAGCTTTACCAAGGAGTCGAAATTGAAGGAGAAACAATAGGTTTGATAACATATATGAGAACAGATGGCACTAATTTGTCAAAAGATGCTGTTGTCACTTTTAGAGATTATATCAAAAAAGAAATCGGTAATGAATATTTACCTGAAAGTGCCTTAAATTATTCTGGTAAAAAGGCAAAAAATGCACAAGAGGCACATGAAGCAATAAGACCTACAGATATTATCAGAACTCCCCAAAGTGTAAAAAAGTATCTAAGCACAGATCAAAATAAACTTTATGATTTAATATGGAGTAGAGCTTTATCTTCTCAAATGCAATCTGCTAAATTTGATAGAAATACTATAACGATTACATCAAATAATAATGATACAGTATGCAAAGCAAGTGGATCAGTTCTCAAATTTGATGGATTTTTAAAGATATATAATAATCAAGGTAAGGATGATGATGAAAACATTCTACCATCTGTGTCTAAAGGACTTGTAAATATTGAGTCCTTAATAGATGAACAGCATTTTACACAACCCCCTCCAAGATATTCTGAGGCTAGCTTAGTAAAAAAACTAGAGGAATTAGGAATAGGAAGACCCTCTACTTACGCAAGTATAATTTCTACAATAGCAAATAGAGGTTACGCAGAGATATTGAATAAAAGATTTTTTCCTACAGATAGAGGAAAACTTATTTCAGCTTTTCTAGAAAAACTCTTCTCAAAGTATGTGGATTATAACTTTACTGCTGGCTTAGAGGATCAATTAGACGAGATTACAACTGGTAAAGAAAGCTGGATAAAAGTTTTGGAACTGTTCTGGAAAGACTTCAATAACAATGTGGCTGAAGTAAAAGAAAAAAGAACAAGAGAGGTCTTAGATCTTTTAAATGATAGTTTAGGAGAATTGGTTTTCGATAAGGATGATAAAGGAAATATTGTAAGAAAGTGTCAATTATGTAATTCAGGGACACTTAGCTTAAAAAATAGCTTTAGAGGCGGTGCATTTATTGGTTGTTCAAATTACCCTGAATGTAAATTTACAAGACCTTTATCTAAAGCTAAAGCAGCTGCCCAAGCTCAGTTAGCTGAACCAAAATTTATTGGAAAACACGAAAACGGTAATGATATTTATCTTAAAAACGGAAGATTTGGTCCTTATCTTCAATATGAAAAAATTCCTGAGGATATAGAAATTGAAAAAACATCAAAGAAAAAAAGAAAAATAAAAAAACTTAAATCAGATGTAAATGAACTTTTAAAAAATGTATCTATCCCAAAAGGTTTGGCGTTAGAAAATATTGATCTAGAGAAAGCAAAATTTTTATGCTCACTACCAAAATCTTTAGGAATAAATCCTGATAATCAAAAAGAAATTACTTTAAATACTGGAAGATTTGGTCCTTACTTAAAGTGTGAAAATAAATCGGCTCGAATAGAAAATATTGAAGAAATTTTCTCTATTGGTTTAAATAGAGCCATAACATTAATTGCTGAAGCTAAACCAGGAAGAATGTCTTCTTCATTGATAAAAGATTTAGGTGAACACCCAGAGGATAAAAAACCAGTTAGAATCATGAAGGGACAATACGGACCATATATCAAGTATAAATCTCTAAACGCGACAATACCTGAGGAAAAGGATCCAACAGAACTTACAATGGAAGAAGCATTAATATTGATTGAGAAAAGAAAAGAATACGATAAAACAAAAAAGAAAAAAAAGAAAAAATGAATTATCAAAAAAATTTAGAAAAACTTGGGTTGAAACTTCCTGATGCTAAAGCACCTGTAGGAAATTATGTTGCAACTAAAATAATAGGAAAGTTGTTATTCGTGTCAGGACAAATTTCAATTGATGAAAAAGGTGAACTAATAAAAGGAAAAGTTGGAAAAGATTTAGATGTCGACTCTGGATATAATGCAGCAAAAAGATGTGCTTTAAGTATTATTTCTCAAATAATGAAGGCATGCGACAATGATCTTACAAAGATTAAATCTTGTATTAAACTAACAGGTTTTGTTAATTCTACTGATAATTTTAAGGATCAACCTAAAGTAATAAATGGTGCATCTGATTTAATTGCATCAGTTTTTGGTAATACAGGAATGCATACAAGAGCAGCTGTAAGTGTAAATAGTCTTCCCTTAGGTGTTGCCGTAGAAGTCGATGCTATTTTCGAGCTAAATTAAAATTTATCTTCCAATACTATAATATTTAAAACCTTGTTTTTTAATTTTCATAGGAGAGTATATGTTTCTCATATCATATATAATAAATTTTTTTCCTTTAGTTAAATTCTTAAAATTAATTGATTTAAAATCATTCCATTCTGTGTGAATTATTACAAGATCTGAGCCTTTTACAGACTCTCTTATATTATCAATATAAGAAACATTTCTAACTTTTGAGAATTCTTTTTTAAAACCTGTTGGATCAAAATAATTTATCTTAGCACCCTTTTTTGATAATGCAGGTATCATTTTTAAACTAGAGGAGTCTCTCATATCATCTGTGTTAGCTTTAAATGTTACACCTAAGAAAGTTATTCTCTTATTCTTAACTTTATTATTTAAAATTTTATAGACTCTATTAAGTAAAAAATTAGATCTACTCTCGTTTGATTTTATGACAGATTTAATGACAGAAAGATTTATTTTGAATTTATCAGCTGTAGAAGTTATGGCTTTAGTATCTTTGGGAAAACATGATCCACCATAACCAGGCCCTGCTCTTAAAAAACGGCTCCCTATTCTTTTATCTAGTCCCATCCCAATTGAAATATCTTCTACATCTATTCCTGTTTTTTCACACAAATTTGCGATTTCGTTAATGAATGTAATTTTCGTAGCCAAAAAAGCATTGGACGCATATTTGATTAATTCTGCAGCTCTTCTTGATGTATGGATATATTGAGCTCCTTTAGAAATTAAAGGTGCATATAAATTATTCATTGCTCGGTTGGACTTTTTATCATTAGATCCGACAACTATTCTATCAGGAAAAATAAAATCTCGGATAGCTTCGCCTTCTCTTAAAAATTCTGGATTTGATACAACAGAAAATTTATTCTTATTACTCTTTTTTTTTAGTAAAATTTTTTCAATTGCATCACCGGTTGTCACTGGTACCGTTGACTTAGTGACTATTATCTTAAATTTATTAATTGATAAACTTATCTCTTTTGCCACTTGAAAGATTTGACTTAGATCTGCACTACTACCTGTTTTTTTTGTCGGTGTTCCAACACAAATAAAAATTATATCAGAATCTTTTATTGATTTTTTTAATTCCGATGAAAATTTTAATCTTTTATTTTTATAATTTTTATTGACTAATTCTGTAAGTCCAGGTTCGTAAATAGGAATTTTTCCTCTAGAAAGTAAATCTATTTTTTTTATATCTTTATCAACACAAATCACATTATTTCCTAGATCAGCAAAGCATACACCGCTAACCAAACCTACGTAACCTGTTCCTATCATACAGAGTTTCATGATTTTGCGATTTCTAATGTTGATTTGATATAGCCATCCATACTTCCACAATCCAAATATTTACCAGTAAAATTATGAGCAATAAATTTTTCATTGTTTTGTATCAATGATTGTATAGCGTCAGTGATATGAATTTCGCCACCTTTACCTGGTTTCTGATTTAATAATTTAGAAAATATTTTTTTTGGAAGAATATATCGTCCTATTACGGCTTTATTTGATGGTGCTGTAGAGATTGATGGTTTTTCGATAACATCATTTATAACATAATTATTTTTATTTATTTTTTTTCCTAATTTATAAATTCCCCATCTTGAAACGGTTTTTTTTGGGACATTAATACTTGCCATTACAGATGATTTATAACGATTATGTATATTAATCATCGACTTCGAACAATTTTTTTTAATTATTAGATCATCTGGTAATAACATTAAAAAAAAATCATCTGTGATAAATTTTTTTGTTTTTAATACTGCATCCCCTGTTCCCAGAGGTTTATTTTGATAAACAAATTTAATCATCTTTTTATATTTTAAAATTTTTTTATATTCTTTAATAACTCTAGAATCTTTTTTCTTTTTAATTATCTTTTTATAAAAGCTATCCTTATAAAAATAATCTTTTATCATTTGTTTTTTTTTTGAAATTATAAAAACTATTTTTTTAATACCAGCATCTGCGCATTCATCTAAAATATATTCAATTCCTGGTTTTCCATTAATAGGAAGAAGTTCTTTGGCAAATATACTGGTTAAAGGTAATAACCTTGTACCTAGACCAGCTAATGGAATAATTGCTTGTTTAATCATTTAAATGTTTTACTTATTAAAATGTTTTATACAAATGAAAATTTTATTAAACAATATTGATTTAAATGAGGCATTATTTGACATTTCAAATATTGGCTTTGTGCCAACTATGGGTAGTCTTCATAATGGTCATATCTCATTAATTAAAAAATCTCTAAAATTATCCAATAAAACCATTGTAAGTATATTCGTAAATCCTAAACAATTTAATAATAAAGAAGACTTTAAGAAATATCCTAGAAATATAAAAAAAGATCTTAAAATTTTAAAAAAACTACAGGTAGATTTTGTTTATTTACCTAAAATCAAAGATATCTATAAAGCTAAAAACAGAATTAAAATTAAACTAAACAAGCATGATAAAATAATGTGTGCCAAGTATAGAAAGGGTCATTTTGAAGGAGTGATTGAAATAATGACTCGTTTAACAAAAATAGTGAATCCATCAAAAATATTTATGGGTGAAAAAGATCTCCAACAGTTATTATTAGTAAAAAGATTTGTTGAAAAAAATTTCAATTCTAAAATTATTTCTTGCAAAACAATAAGAGATAAAAATAAATTAGCTTTATCATCTAGGAATACTCTTTTAAAAAAAGATGATTTAAGCAAAGCAAGTAAAATAGCAAAGAACCTTCTTATTTTTAAAAAAAAATTATCGAATAATAAAAATTTAAAAGATTTAATCTTTATGAAAAAAAATGAACTCAAAAAAAAATATGATATTAAGATTGATTATCTTGAATTAAGAGATGCAAAAAAACTTAGATTAACTAACAAAATTAAAAATGCTAAAATTTTCATTGCCTATTATATTAAAAAAGTAAGGCTAATAGACAATTTTTAATTTTTATAAAAAGTAAGCTCCCACACCTAAAAAAGATACGAAACCTATCACATCAGTTATAGTTGTTACAAAAACACTTGAAGCTATCGCTGGATCTATATTCATTTTTTTTAGTGTGACAGGAACTAATATTCCAAACAAACCTGCAACAATCATTGTTAAAATCATTGAAATTGAAATTATTAAAGAGAGTATAATATCTTGAAACCATAACTGAACAATAAAAGAACTTATAATTGCAAAAATAATTCCATTTAAAATACCAATATTAAATTCTTTAAAAATATTTTGATTGAAATTATTTTTCGTTAAATCATTGGTGGCAAGAGTTCTAACAGTTACAGCTAATGTCTGCATTCCAGCATTGCCACCCATTGATGCAACTATTGGCATCAAGAAAGCTAGAACAACCATTTGTTCAATAGTTGCTCCAAATAAACTAATACAATATGTGGCTAAAAAAGCTGTGAAAAGATTTAATAACAACCAATTAAATCTTCTTTTTGTTTTTGTTATTACACCATCTGTGATTTCTTCATCTCCTACACCTGCTAATCTTAATGCATCTTCTTCCGCTTCTTCTTTTAAAACTGTTAGAACATCATCTGACGTGATCATTCCAACTAATTTGTTATTTTTATCAATTACACACGCTGAATTTAAATTATAATTTTCAAATGAGTTACCAACTTCTTCTCTATCCATATCTACTGGCACTAAAAAAATAGAATCATCCATTATTGATGACATCTTTGTTTCTCTTGGTGTTCTTAAAACTTTTGATGATGGTACGGCACCAATAGGTTTAAAATTTTCATCGACAATATAAATCTCTAAAAATTGTTCTGGTAAATCTTTATTTTCTCTTAAATAATCAATAGTTTGACCAACAGACCAGTTACTTGGTATTGCAGTGAATTCTCTCTGCATTATTCTAGCTGCACTATCCTCAGGATAACTAAGACCTTCCAATAAAGCAAAACGATCTTTAGGTGGTAGTAAACTTAAAATAGAATTTTTATTTTTTTCATCTACATTTTCAAGAATAGCTATAGCATCGTCAGATTCCAGGTTTTTTAATATTCTAACTATCGCATCAGAGGAAAGATATTTTATAATTTCAGTTTGGACTGACTCATTTAATTCAATAAAAACCTCAGGATCTATTTTGAAATTATTAAGTTTTATTAAACTTTCTCTGTCATTTAGACTTAAGTGTTCTATGATATCAGCTGCATCAGCAGGATGCATTTCTTTAAAAGAATTTGTGATAAAAGTTGCATCATTATTTGAAATTTTATCAGTGACTACTTTTATGTACTCTTTATTAAATTCAAAATTGACTTTTTTATCTTTGATTTTTTTAATTAAAGTCATAAATTTTTCTATTATTTAGGTCGATCTTTTAATACATAATCAAAAGATTACAATTTTTAAATGAGTATAGAAATTAAAAAGTCTGAAAAACCTGTCATTTATGAGGATGCTAAAAAATTGATGGAGGAAAGATTATTAAATGTGAATCTAAATAAATCAAATGAATTAATTTGGACTTTAGAACATCCAGACATTTATACAGCAGGGACAAGCTATAATGAGAGTGATATTTTAGATAAATCAATTAAGATTTTAGAGACAAATAGAGGTGGTAAAATTACTTATCATGGACCAGGTCAACTAATTTGTTATTTTGTAATAGACTTAAAAAAAAGAAAAAAAGATATTAGAAATTTTATTTCAATTATAGAAAAAACAATAATAGATACACTGCAATTTTTTGATATAAAAACTTTTTCAGATAAAGAAAATATTGGCATATGGTACAAAGATAACAAACAAACAAAAAAAGTTGCTGCGATTGGAGTAAGAATTAGTAAATGGATAGCCTATCATGGTTTTTCAATTAATATTAATAACAATTTAGAAAAATATAAAGCGATAATTCCATGTGGTGTTAAAGACAAAGGGATAACAAATCTAAAACAAATCAAAGATCAGGATTATAAAGAATTAGGAAAAAAACTAGTAGAAATCTTTATTTCAAATTTGAATAAGTAAGTCTTTTTATTTTTAATAATTTTTTAAAATAATCAGGTAGTAAAGCTTTATAAGTAAATTTTTTAGCCTTAATCATAAATCTTATTTCATATGCGTGTAGCATTAGTTCTTTATTAAAACCAATTGTTTTGGTGAAAGATTTATATTTATTATCCCCATAAATTGAGTGACCAATATTGAAGAGTTGTTTTCTTAATTGGTGTTTTCTCCCAGTAATAGGTTTCATTTCAACTAGACTAGAGTTAGAATTTTTATCAATAACTTTGTAAATTGTTTTTGCTTTCTCAATAATTTTTTTTCCATTATCGTAGCGTACTAAATCATCATTCCATTCTCCTGAATTTTTTTCAAGCTCACCATGACATATAGCTAGGTAGGTTTTGTGGACTTTTCTCAACCTAAATAATGATGTTAATAATTGTGCTGTTTCTCTATTTTTAGCCATTAAAAAAACACCCGATGTATCTTTATCTAATCTGTGGACAGAAAAAGGTTTTGAGTCTGAAAAAATTTCACTTTTTTTAAATATATCAATTAGGTTTTTTTTTGATTTTGTTCCACCTTGAACAGAAATACCAGCACTTTTATTTAAGACGATAAAATTTTCATTGTTATCAATTATCAAATTTTCATTTGCTTTGATTATTTGATTAGAGGGATTAAAACTTATTTTTTTTTGTCGAATTCTTTCTTCAAATTTAAAGCCATAAAAATTAATTTTATCATTAGATTTTATCTTATGTGAACTTTTTATTTTTTTTTTATTAACCTTAATTTTGCCTGATCTTAGAGATTTTTCAATTAGTCCTTGAGGAATTCTTCCAATTTTATTCCGTATCCATCTATCAACACGCATGTTATTACACGTTGAATCAACGATGTAACTTTTTAGCATATAAAAATATTATTTTGATACAGTAACTGGTTTTTTATCTTCTTTTTTTTCAGGCTCTTTTGAAGCAGATTTTTTCTTTTTATCAACTTTTTTTGCTTCAACATCTCTGTCAACAAATTCAATAATTGCCATCGGTGCATTATCACCATATCTGAAACCAGCTTTAATTATTCTTGTATAACCACCTGATCTTTTCTCGTATCTTTTTGATAATGTCTTTCTAACTTTGTTTGCAGATTTAATATCTTGTAACTGTGAAACTAAAGCTTTTGTGTTATGAAGAGTATCTCTCTTCCCTAATGTAATAATTTTATCAGCCTGAGGCTTTAAAAACTTTGCCTTTGGTAATGTTGTTTTAATTTGCTCATATTTAATCAGTGAATTAAGCATGTTTTTTAACAATGCTTTTCTGTGCTCAGATGTTCTATTAAGCTTCTTATTAGCAAATCCATGTCTCATTTAGATTGCTTCCTCAAGTTTTTTAGACATTTCAGCAATGTTGTCTGGTGGCCAATTTGGTATCTCCATACCCAAATACAAAGACATTCCTGTTAAAACCTCTTTAATTTCATTAAGTGATTTTCTTCCAAAATTTGGTGTTCTAAGCATTTCCCCTTCAGACTTTTGCACAAGATCACCAATATAAATTATGTTATCATTTTTCAAACAATTCATTGAACGTACAGATAATTCCAATTCATCAACTTTTCTTAACAGATTTTTATTAAATTCTGGTTCTGTTGAAACTTCTTTAACGGGTGCCTCTACTGGCTCATCAAAATTAATAAACATTTTAAGTTGATCTTGGAAAATTCTTGCAGAATAAGCAACCGCATCTTCTGCTGAGATTGAACCATCTGTTTCAACTTCCATTGTAAGTTTATCATAGTCTAGAGCTTTACCTTCCCTTGCAGTACTTACAGAATAAGAAACTTTTTTAACAGGACTATATAAAGAGTCTATAGCAATCAATCCTAAAGGTGGTTCCTCAGGTTTATTTAGTTCTGCTGGAACATAACCCTTTCCAGTATTAACATTCATTTCCATATGAAAGCTTGTATTTTCATCTAGATTACAAATTACTAGTTCAGGATTTAAAATTTCAACATCAGCTACAGGAGTAATATCTGAAGCCTTAATTTCACCAGGTCCTTTTGCGTCTAAAATAAGTTTTTTAGTTCCCTCAGAAGACGACTTTAATGCGAGAGATTTTACGTTTAAAACTATATCAGTAACATCTTCTCTCACACCTTTTATAGAGGTAAACTCATGAAGTACACCATCTATTTGTATAGATGTGACAGCTGCTCCTCTAATTGAAGATAATAAAATTCTTCTTAATGAATTACCTAAAGTTAAACCATAACCT
Source organism: uncultured Pelagibacteraceae bacterium (assembly GCA_902563075.1). GTDB lineage: Bacteria > Pseudomonadota > Alphaproteobacteria > Pelagibacterales > Pelagibacteraceae > Pelagibacter. The sequence continues at coordinate 2,184 of CACEWC010000003.1, read as the reverse complement.
TTTTCAAGAGGCTCGGCTACTATCTTTGCTTTAGACAAATCATCACTCATTTGCACGTCAATTTTTGATGGTTTAATTAGTGATTTCCAATTTTTTATATTTACATTTTCAGTTTCCATTAAACTCTCCTTTTTTTTGGTGGCCTAGTACCGTTGTGTGGCATCGGTGTTGTATCTTTAATTGATAAAATTTTAAATCCTCTCGCTTGTAAAGCTCTTAAAGCTGTTTCTCTTCCTGAACCTGGTCCCTTAACTTCAACTGATAATGTTTTCATACCAAATTCTAATGCTTTCGATGCAGCTGCATCGGCTGCTATTTGTGCAGCATATGGTGTAGATTTTCTAGAACCCTTAAAACCTTTTTGGCCAGCTGAGGCCCATGAAATGACATTTCCATTTGTATCTGCGATGGAGATAATAGTATTATTGAAAGTTGACTGAACATAAGCAATACCATTCAAAATATTTTTTTTAACTTTTTTCTTTTTAGAGTAAGAACTTTTTTTTACTTTACTTACAGTCTTTTCACTTTTTTGGTCTTTTTTTTCAACCTTTTCTACTTTAGCCATGTTTATTTTTTCAATGGTGTTAATTTTTTACCAGCAATTGCTATTGCCTTACCTTTTCTTGTTCTTGCATTACATCTAGTTCTTTGACCTCTAACTGGTAATTTTTTTCTGTGTCTAGATCCTCGGTAGCAAGCTAAATCAATTAATCTTTTAATGCTTAATGAATAATCTCTTCTCAAATCTCCTTCAACTTTGAAATTTTGATCAATGTATTCTCTTATTTTCAGGATCTCATCATCAGTTAATTGGTTCACTCTTTTTTCTTTTGGAATTTTCAATGATGAACAAATTTGTGAAGAAAACTTATCTCCAATGCCGTAAATGTAGGTAAGACCTACATGAACAAGTTTGTTCTGTGGAATATTTATACCTGCAATACGAGCCATATATTTAGTGATAATTTTCAGCCTTTTATATAAGATGATCTTCTAAAGTCAACGGGTTAAAGATTGAGAAAACTATTGATTTTAGCCGTTATTTCCTCAATTTTAGTACTACCATCTAATTCATAAAAATTGGAATTTTTAGAGTAGAAGTCTAAAACAGGTTTAGTGGTTTCCATATATTTATCATATCTTTTCACAATAGTGTTTAAATCATCATCAGATCTGTTTTCTATAGTTTTTCTTTGTTCAATTCTTTTGATTATTGTTTCCTTATTCACATTTAAAGAGAATACAAAATCAATTTTTTGATTTGTTTTCTCTAATAATTTTTCTAGATTCTTAGCTTGTGTTAGTGATCTTGGATATCCATCAAAAATCAATTTGTTTTTTTTACTAGGATCAAAAATTAATTTTTCTATTAAAGAATTGACGATTTCATCACTAACAAATCTACCATCACTCATATCTTCAACTATCTTTTTTCCTATTTCAGAGTTTTTTTGAATTTCATCTCTTAACATATCACCAGTGGAAATTTGAAAACTATTTAATTTTTTAACTAGGTTTTTAGCTTGTGTGCCTTTGCCAGCTCCTGGAGGTCCAAACAAAATTACATTCACTTTTTTTTATCTACCTGCCAAATTTAGTTTTTTTTATCAACTGCTCATATTGAGAGCTCATAAGTCGAGTTTGAATTTGCGTTACTGTATCAATAGCAACAACTACAACAATTAATATTGACGTTCCACCTAAATAAAACGGTATTGGATAATTAGCAATCAGAAACTCTGGCATCAAACAAACTAAAGTAAGGTATAATGCTCCAATAGTAGTTAACTTTGTTAAAATATTTTCAATATAAAGAGCTGTACTCTCTCCTGGTCTTATACCTGGAACAAAACCACCATATTTTCTTAAGTTTTCAGCTGTCTCTGTTGGATTAAAAGTTATTGATGTATAAAAAAAAGTAAAAAAAATAATTCCTGACGCATAAAGTAACATGTAAAGAGGTTGTCCTTGAGTAAAATATGAACTTAAATTTAAAAAAGTTTCATTATCAGAAACATCAAAATTTGAAAAAGTCACAGGTAGTAATAACAAAGCTGAAGCAAAAATCGCTGGAATAACTCCAGCCTGATTTATCTTTAACGGTAAATGAGATGACTCTCCTCCATACATTTTGTTGCCCATTTGTCTTTTAGGATAATTTATTAAAATTTTCCTTAAAGC
>CACEWC010000002.1 GCA_902563075.1 uncultured Pelagibacteraceae bacterium | reverse complement strand
GTTAAAGACGAGCCATCTCTTTGACCATGATCTTTGTCAAAAAAACTAATGAGATTGAACCGATTATAGGAAAAAAAACTTATATTTTTATTTAAATTATTTAGATCAGATAAATCAATTAATAATGAAAATACACTGTACTTGAAATAATGTTTTTTAGGTTTAAATCTTTTATGTATTACGGTTCCATTGTAAATTGAACTAGTCATTAAGGTTTTTTAGCATTTCAATAGATGATTTTATTCCATCTTCATGAAATCCGTAACCAAAATAACTACCACAAAAAAGAATATTTCTTTTATTTTGCAAATTCTTTAGCTTACTTTGATAATCTAAAGCTGATTGATCAAAATATGGGTGAGTGAATTTAACTTTTTTCAAAATTTTTGTTTCATCAATATTGCGGTATGGATTTAGAGTAAGAAATATATTTTTTTCACAATCTAAATTTTGAAGTAAATTTAACCAATAAGTGATTGAATTTTTTTCGATTTCATTTTTCTTCATAGAAGAGTTCCAAGCACACCATGCATTCTTATTTTTTGGCATAACTGTCTCATCTGTGTGTATGTAAGCCAAATTTTCTTTATAACTGAAATTTGATAAAACTTCTTTCTCTTGATCAGTTGGGTTTTCAATAATTGATAATGCTTCATCCGCATGTGTTGCAATAATTACTTTGTCGTAATTAAAAAATTCATTTTTGCCACCATAATACAAATCAATACCACTTGTTTTACTAATAATTTTATTGACTTTATAATTTTTAAAATATTCTCCACTAATTTTTGATAGAATTGTTTTTACATATGACCTGCTTCTATTTGAAACTGTGTACCACTGTGGTCTATTTTTAAGTTTGAATAATCCATGATTTTGAAAAAATTTTAAAAAGAATTTTAAAGGCATCTTATTCGCAGCATATGGTGGCATCGACCAAATTGCTGACACCATAGGTATTAAATGATAATTGATAAATTCTTTCGAAAGATTATTTTTAATCAAATAATCACCCAATGTGATTTTCTCATTTAAATTATCTAGTTTATCAGATTTTTTATAAAATTTTATGATATCAAAAAACATTTTCAAAAATTTAATATTAAATAGATTCATCTTATTGGAAAAAATTCCATCTAATCCTTTTCCACAGTATTCAAAGTTTGAGTCTTCAACTGATACAGAAAAAGACATATTGCTTTTTTCAATTTCAATTTTATTTTCATTAAAAAAATTAATTAAATTTGGATAAGTTTCAAAGTTAAATACAATGAAACCTATATCCACTTGAACTTTTTTATCTCCAACTATTAAATCAACTGTGTGGGAATGACCACCAAAGTGATCTTCTTTTTCAAATAAATCTACGTGATTTTTTTTTGAGAGATAATAGGCAGCACTTAATCCTGAAATGCCTGAACCAACTACAGCAATTTTCATTAATAATTAAGCTGCATCTTCTTTAAACTCATCCATGCTAGGACATGTGCAGAAAATATTTTTATCACCATAAACATTGTCTACTCTTGCGACTGGTGGCCAAAATTTGTTTACTTTTAAAAATTTAGCTGGATAAGCAGCTTGCTCTCTAGAATATTTGTGTGTCCAATTATCAGAAGCTAACTCAGTATCAGTATGAGGAGCGTTTTTAATTGGATTATCAACTTTATCAAATTTACCAGTTTTAATTAGATCAATTTCTTGTTTTATCTTAATTAAGGTATCACAAAACCTATCTAGCTCTGACAATGTCTCACTTTCTGTAGGTTCAATCATCATTGTTCCAGCCACAGGCCAAGACATTGTTGGTGCATGAAAACCAAAATCAATTAATCTTTTTGCGATATCTTCCTCAGTGACTCCCGTTTCTGATTTGATTGACCTAATATCAATTATACATTCGTGAGCAACATTACCATTTGAACCTTTGTATAAGATTGGATAATGATCTTTCAGTCTTTCAGCAATATAATTTGCATTTAGTATCGCAACTTTAGAAGCTAGTTTTAATCCCTCTGATCCCATCATTTTTATATACATCCAAGAAATTGACAAAATACTTGAGCTTCCCCATGGAGCAGCAGACACAGCTCCAATCCCCGTTGCTGGACCACAATCTTTAACAACTGGATGATTAGGCAAATAAACTTGTAGATGTTTTTTACATGCAATAGGTCCCATACCTGGTCCACCCCCACCATGAGGGATACAAAATGTTTTATGTAAATTTATATGACAAACATCAGGACCAAAATTTCCAGGTTTGGCTATACCAACTAGTGCATTCAAATTTGCCCCATCCATATACACTTGTCCACCATGTTTATGAATTAGTTCACATATATCCATGATTTTTTCCTCAAACACTCCATGAGTAGATGGATATGTAACCATCAAGGCTCCTAAATTTTCTGAATGAAGCTCTGCTTTTTTCTTTAAATCGTCAAAATCAACATTACCTTCTTTATCACAATTAACTACAACCACTTTCATTCCAACCATTTGTGCACTAGCAGGATTGGTTCCATGTGCAGAGCTTGGTATTAAACATATGTTTCTATTTTTTTCACCTCTATCTAAATGATATTTTCTAATTACCATTAGTCCAGCATACTCGCCTTGTGCACCTGCATTTGGTTGAAGTGAAACTCCCGAAAAACCAGTAATTGATCTTAACCAGTTTTTTAAATCCGTAAATAATGTCCTATATCCCTCCATCTGCTCAATAGGTACAAACGGATGAGGTTCAGCTAGTTCTCTCCATGAGATAGGTATCATTTCTGCAGTGGCATTTAATTTCATAGTGCAAGAGCCTAACGCTATCATGGTTCTGTTTAGAGCTATATCCTTATCCTCTAACTTTTTAAGATATCTAAGCATTTCTGTCTCAGAACGATATGAGTTAAAAACAGGATGTTCTAGATATTTAGAAGTTCTCAGTAAACTTTTTGGTAAATTTGGTAAACTTACTGTCGGATCTTCTTTTTTTATGGATTCTGCTGCATTAAAAATTTTTAATAGTTGATTTACTCTATACACATTTTTCTTCTCATCAAAAGAAACAGCAAGCATTTCAGAGTTTACTTTTCGAATATTAACTTTTTGATTTAAAGCATTTTTATAAATTTGATCAGTCTTTTCTTCGGTAATAATTGTAACGGTATCAAAAAAGTAATCAGAATATATTTCATATCCAGATTGTTTTATTTTATCAGCAAAATTTTTTGCTAATTGAGAAACTCTTTCAGAAATTTTCTTAATTCCATCTGGACCATGATAAATAGCATAGGCTGCTGATACTATGGCTAACAATGCTTGAGCGGTACAAATATTACTTGTAGCTTTGTCTCTTCTGATATGTTGCTCTCTAGTCTGTAGTGACAATCTATAAGCCTTGTTTCCATGCCTATCTACTGAAACGCCAACTATTCTACCTGGCATAGATCTTTTGTATTCATCTTTTGTCGCAAAAAATGCTGCATGTGGTCCTCCATAACCCATTGGAATACCAAATCTTTGTGAACTACCAACTGCAATATCAGCACCAAGTTCTCTCGGTGTTTTAAGCTTTGCAAGCGCAAGAAGATCGCAAGCTAAAATAGCTTTACCATTTTTTTTATGAACTTTGCTTATTGCCTCGCTTGGATCTTTAATATCTCCCAAAGTTCCAGGATACTGTAATATTCCACAAACTATATCCTCTTTTAATTGTTCTAAAACTTTATCTTCATTTCCAACAAGAACCTTGAGACCCATAGGCTCTGCTCTCGTTCTTATAACCTCAACAGTTTGAGGGTGACAATTTTCTGAAACAAAAACCAAATTACTATCACTTTTATCAAGTCTATAACTTAAACCCATAGCCTCTGCTGCCGCTGTACCTTCATCGAGTAAAGATGCATTTGCAATATCCATTCCTGTAAAATCAACAATCATTTGTTGAAAGTTTAAAAGCATCTCCAGTCTTCCTTGAGCCACTTCCGGTTGATAAGGCGTATATGATGTGTACCAGCCTGGATTTTCCAATATATTTCTTAAAATTACGTAAGGTGTATATGTACCATAATAACCCATGCCAATAAAATTTGAGTAAATTTCATTTTTTTTAGAAATTGCTTTTAATTTTCTTAATGCTTCGTATTCTGAATTAGACTCACCAATATTAAGTTCACCCTTAAACTGTATTTTTTCTGGAACAGTACTATTAATTAAATCATCTAATGATTTATAATTTAATTTTTTTAACATTTTAGATTGATCATCTTCAGATGGACCAATGTGTCTTTTTATAAAATCTTTTTCAGAATTATGTAACATTAGGTATTATTCTCCTTTGCAAATTTATCATAGTCATCTTTGTTCATTAAAGAGTCCATTTCAGATTTATCTTTTATTTTTAATTTGAAGAACCAAGCAGAATTTTCAGGGTCTTGATTTATTTTGGATGGATCATCTACAATTTCTTGATTTGTATCTACTACCTCACCACTCACTGGAGTATAAACATCACTTGCAGCTTTAGTAGACTCTACAACTCCTGCAGTACCATCTTTTTCAACATTAGAACCTTTTTCTGGAAGCTCTGCAAACACAATATCTCCTAGCATTTCCGTTGCATGCTTTGTTATCCCAATTGTTGCAACATCACCTTCTAATTTAATCCATTCATGCTCTTTAGAATATTTTACTTCACTCATTAATTTACTCCTTTTACGTAACTTTTTTTATAAAATGGTAAACTGCAAATGTTTGCTGCATATTTTTTACCTCGTACCTCTAAGAATACTTTAGTGTTTTTTTTTGAAAATTCATTTTCCACATAGCCCATTGCTACAGGTCCATTTACACTTGGCCCGAATGTGCCACTAGTAATTTCTCCAATATGAACATCTGATTGGTTGAATATTTTTGTTTTTTCTCTGGCAATTATTCTTCCCTCAGGTTTAATCCCAACTCTTATTTTGGTGACACCATCATTTAATTGTTTAATAATTATGTCCGAACCAATAAAGTCACCTTTGGAAATTCTTTCTTTTGAAATTGCCCATTTCAAATTCGCTTCAACTGGAGTTTTATCTTTATCAAGGTCATGACCATACAAGCATAAGCCAGCTTCTAATCTTAGAGTATCTCTTGCTCCTAAGCCTGCCAATTTAGATCCTTTATTAATTAATTCTCTGGTCAATTTATCCGCGTAATTATTTAAAATTGATATTTCAAAACCATCTTCACCTGTATACCCAGATCGAGTAATGTATACTTTCTGATTATCAAATAAGAACCAGTTTCCAGACATAAAATTTAAATCTTTTACCCCGTCAACAATTTCATTTAAGATTTGTGATGATTTAGGTCCCTGAATTGCTATTAAAGATCTATTTTCATCCAAAACCATTTTGTACTGTTCTTTTAAAAGTTCCTTTAAAATTTTAAAATCATTGTCTTTACACGCTGCATTAAGAATTATTAAAAAACCTTCATCAATTTTTGTAATGATTAAATCATCTTGTATCCCAGCATCTTTATCCATTAGGAAGCTGTATTTAGAATGATTTAGTTTCAAATTTTTCAAATCTAATGGAAAAATTTTTTCTAAATCTTTAATTAATTCATCGCCACCATAAATAAATAATTGACCCATATGTGAAACATCAAAAATACCAGAGTGATTTCTTGTGAATTTATGCTCCTCCACAATACCTTCAGAATATCGGATTGGCATCTGATAACCTGCAAATTCAACAAACTTTGCGTTACAATCTTGATGTAATTGATAAAGCGATGTTTTTTTTGTTTCCATATTAACTCTTTATACCCATCTGTATATTTGCCTGAGAGTTTTGCTCCTTCGGCGAGAATTAAATCTCTTTCCAGAGTTAATATGTTACGGTCCTTTTTGCCTGAGAGATTCCTGGGTAGTTGCTCCTTCGGCGCTACGATAATCTGTAGTCTCTCCCGTAAGTCAATAGTCCTATAAGTAACTTAAAATGTCAATTGGAAACGATTGCCTTTGGTTTTTTTAAAAGGGTATAAAACTGAAGTAATACAGCAAAAAGTATTATTGCTCCTCCTATCAACCCATATAATGATGGTATTTCGCTCACAAAAAGAAAAGCCCAAATAGGACCAAGAACAGATTCGGATAACATTATTATTCCAACCATTGCAGAAGGTGTTGTTCTTGCACCAATTGTTATAAATATAAAACCAAAACCTATTTGAAAAAATCCAGCCAAAAAACCTAAAAAAATATCATGAGGTGAAATTATTATAGTTGGTGAAAGTGATAAACCAATAAGACATGAACTTACACCTGCAACAAACTGTGCTGGGACCATATCAACAGATGGAAATTTTCTAACGATCATTATCAAAACTGCAAAGGTAATTGGCATTGTGAAAGCTGCTAAATTTCCAGATAATTCACCTGGAGATAATGAATTTCCAACCATTAACAGCACTCCAGACATTGCTAAAATAATTGAGATTAAAGTAATTAGATTAATTTTTTCTTTTAAGAAAAAGAAACCAAATATAGCTAAAAATAAGATTTGAAGTGATATGATGAAATTAGTATTAGCAACAGTAGTATTATACATAGCAAAAACGTAACCACAAAAACCAATAGATAATATTAATCCACCAATAAAACCTGGCAATCCTGAGTCATGAAACGATTTTAAAACTTTGCTTTTGTAGGTGATTATCAAAAAAGTTAAAACGGTAAGAGAGAAGAATAAGGATCTCCAAAATAATATCTGCCACAATGTTGCTCCCTCAAAAGATTTCACTATAAGTCCGCCAAAGCTTAAACTAAGAGCACCAAAAAATATCAGTAATGGGCCAGGTAAACTTTTTAAAATATTCATTATATTTGTGAAATTAAATTTTGAGTCTCTAAGTCATACAATTTAAAAAGAGTTTCTGCACTATTTAAATCGACCTCCTGAAATTTGACTTTTGAGCCAGGACTTAATTGAACCAATTTATCATAATCGGCACTCACAACGACGCCAATTTTAGGATAACCCCCTATAGTACCATGATCTGAGAGCATGATTATTGGATTACCATCAGCCGGCACTTGTATCACGCCCTTAATTAAACCTTCAGATCTAATATTAGTATCAACTATATTTTCTATTTTTTTTCCCTCTAATCTCATTCCCATACGATCGGATAATTTAGAGACTTTAAACTCATTTTTAAAAAAAATTTTCTTACCCTCTTCAGAAAAATAATTGAAATTTGTTCCTCTAATTACTCTAATATTTTCTATTTTTGTATTAACATAATTTAATTTTCTATTCACGAAGTTATTATTAATTTCTTTGATTGTAATTTTTTGGTTATCAGATAATTTTTCTCCATTGTTAGATCCTATCTTTGCTTTAGTATTAGTTGAACAACTAGACCATTGAAATTTTAAATCAAATGTACCACTGATTGCTAGATATCCATAAACGGATTTATTAGTTGATATAATATCTAGCTCATCACCATTTTCTAGAATAAATGATTGATAACATTCTCCATCAATTAAATTATCACCATCTTTAATTTTAAAACTGACATCGCCAGTAATAGCAATATTAATTTTATCTCCATGATATTTTAAATGAGGGCCCTGATATGCGAATTCTATTACTGGATCATCATAATCATTTCCAACAAGTTTATTAGCCAATAAATAATTTCTATTATCCATAGCTCCACTGAATGGGATACCTATATGATAAAGATTTTTTCTTCCAAGATCTTGGAAAGTTGAATTAATACCAGCTCTTATAATTTCAAAATAATTTTTATTCATGATAATTTTGATATTTTTCTTTACTAATTCTTTTGAATGTAACTAAATCGCCCGGATTAATTAAATTGGGCTCTTTTTCTTTAGTGCTATCAAAAATATTTAATGGAGTATTTCCAATGATATTCCATCCCCCAGGGCTTTCAAAAGTGTAGATATTGGCAAATTGTTCAGTCAAACCAATTGAACCCTTTGGAACTTTAACCCTAGGAGTATCAAGACGTTTTGCTCGAAGATTTTCATCTAAATCTCCAAGAAAAGGCATTCCTGCAATAAAACCTGTCATATAGCAAAAAAATTCTTTCTCAAAAAAAATTTCATATATTTTTTCCTCTTTCATCTTTAGTTTTTCTTCCAATCTTTTTATGTCTAGAGAAAATTCTTTCTCACAACAAACAGGAATTTCAAATTTTTTATTTTGAATACTATCACCTTTGATAATCTCAATATTATCAATTATCTTTTTAAGTTTATTAAAATTAATTTTTTTAAGATCAAAAGAAATAATTAATTTATTGTAAGATGGAGTAATATTGTTTACCCCTGAAATATTTTTTTTTTGAATAGTCTTAAAGTATTTGATTACTTGTGTGTTAATGTCTTTATTTACATCTTTACCAAAATCACAATATAAAGCTGCGTCACCAAGATTTGATATATTTTTTATCATGCCATGTTATACTGAAGAATAATGAGTATTGAAATTAATATAAATTGTGATTTAGGCGAGAAATCTAAACATCATTCTAGCAAGCATGATCCTGACTTACTTGAAATAGTTAATTCGGCAAATATAGCATGTGGCTATCATGCAGGTGATGAGGAAACTATGAATCAAGTTGTGGAAATATCAAAAAAAAATGGTGTCAGTATTGGAGCACATCCATCTTTTAATGATCCTGAAAATTTTGGGAGAGAACGAATGAATTTATCCTCTTCTGAATTAGAAAAATTAATAACTGATCAATATGAAATTCTTCAAACAATTTCGTCTAACCATGGTGAAAATGTAACTCATATAAAACCACACGGAGCTTTAAATAATATGGCATGTGAGGATATTGATTTAGCAACAACTTTAGCAAAAGTAATTAAAAGAATAAATCCAGAATTAATTTATTTAGTGCCGACTGGATCTAAAATGGAACAAGCTGCTAAAAAATTAGATATGAAAATTGCTTGTGAAATATTTGCTGACAGAAATTATGAAGATGATGGAAATCTTGTATCAAGAAAAAAACCTCATGCTTTAATAACTGACCCAGAACAAGCAAAAAAACACGTATTAAAGATGGTACAAACTCAGTCACTTAATTGTCACAGTGGGAAACAAATACCTTGTGAAATCGATTCTGTATGTATACATGGCGATAATATTAGTTCCTTGGAAACAGCTAAATCTATAAGAAAAAATTTACTGGATAATGGACTAAAACTAGAAACATTAAATAAAATGAAAAAATTTATATGATTAAAAATTTACTTATTTCACTATTTATATCTACTATAGTAGTCTCAAGCTCATATGCTGCCGGATCAAGCGATAGTGGTTCCTCTAAAACTAAAACAAAATACGATATGGCTGTTACACATATTAAAGCAGCAAAAAACTTTGAAAAAAAAGATAAGTTAGAAAAAGCAAAAAAAAGTTATTTGAAAGCGCAGAAATTATTGGTTCAATCTAATAAAAATTTTCCAAATAAAGCTGATACATTAAATTATCTTGGTTTTACAACTCGAAAGCTTGGTGATTTTGAGAATGGGGAAAAATTTTATTTACAAGGATTAAAAATTGATCCAAAGCATATTGGTATAAATGAATACCTTGGTGAATTATATGTTGCCACAAATAGACATAATCTTGCAGTTGAAAGACTTGAAGTTTTAAAAGATTGCAATTGTAAAGAATATAACCAGCTAAAAGCAGTCATAGCTGGTGAAAAATCAAAATATTAATTACTATTAATAGACAACAGTAATCTAACAATTATAATTGTCTTTTAAAATAATATTACCTTGTTAGAAGAATCACTCATACTCTTACAGATCATTTTTATTGATATTATCTTAGCTGCAGATAATGCAATTATAATTGGTTTAATCGCTGCAAATTTTGTGCCTAAAAATAGAAAATTAATCATTTTTTGGGGTGTAGTCGGTGCACTTGTTTTTAAAGTTTTATTTGCTTTTTTTGCTACTTACCTTTTCCAATTTTATTGGGTTAAAATAATTGGTGGTCTTCTTTTAATCTGGATTGTTAATGACCTAAGAAAAGATTTATTTGAAATTAAAAAAATTAAGTCACCAACTAAAAAATCAAAAGAGCCCTCATTTATTAAAAGTATTTATAAAGTCCTTTTTGCAGACATAACTATTAGTTTTGATAACGTCATTGGTGTTGTGGGTGCTGCAAAAGGAAATTTTGGGTACATGATGTTTGGACTTATCTTGTCAGTTGTTCTTACTGGTGCATTAGCTACCTACCTAGCTAATTATATTCAAAGACATCTTTGGATTGCCTATATTGGTTTAGGTTTTATTTTGCTTGTTGCTTTACAGTTGATTATAGGTGGATTAAATGATTATGGTGTTTTATCAATTAATGAAACCTTTAAAAAATACTTCTAATCAAAAAAATTGCCACTAAAGCATTTACTCATTTTAATTTTTATAATGATAGCTCATGGGAGTGCGTTTCCTGTAGCTAAGTTAGCTCTTAATAATTCTGTTCCACCCATCTTAATGGCCTCATTAAGAATGGGATTGGTCTTTTTGTTACTAATACCTTTTTGGAAATTTAAACTCCCAAATAAAAAATTTTTCAAACCATTGATTTTATTTTCAATATCTATGGGTGTTTTAGTTTATGTATTTATGAATCTATCCTTATTTCATTCATCAATAATTGCTCCTATAATTTTAGGATCTCAACTTGCAATACCGTTTGGAATACTTGCTAGTGCTTTTCTCTTAAATGAAAATATAAGTAAAAATAAATGGATTTTGATTTTCACCTCCTTTATTGGGATAGTCATAATCTTTTTTGATCCTAAGCTAACAGAAAACTATTTGGGTTTATTTTTTGCTAGTCTTATGGCTTTATTTTTTGGACTAGCACAAGTTTATTCTAGGCAATTAAAAGAGCTGCCAATAAGTATGATAAATGCTAGCACGGGTATTTTTGGTTTTGTAATACTCATAATTATTTCAGTTTTCATTGAGGGTAATGTTCAAGAAAATATTGAGCAAATAAATTTTGGGTCATGGATGCTCATATCTTATCAAGCAGTAATAGTATCTTTATGTGCACACCTGCTGATGTTTTATCTCTATAAATTTTATACTGTTGGTAAGATTTTTCCTTTTTATTCTCTCTTTCCTATATTTGGAATAATTCTCACATATCTAGTTTTCGGTGAAGTACCAACTATTTTGTTCATATTGGGTGGAATAATAGTAATTACTTCAGTGTTTTTTTTAAACAAAATTAAATAATTTGCTTATTGCAACTTTTTATAAATCAGATTTAATTTGGTTTTTAAAAATTGTTAACAATAAAAGAGGATAATAATGAAAAAACTATTTGTGGCTGCATTTATATTTGTTTCTACTTTTACAACAAATGTTTTTGCAGAAGTAAAAATGGGAATTATATTAGGATTTACTGGTCCAATTGAATCCCTTACACCAGCCATGGCAGCATCTGCTGAACTCGCTTTTAAAGAGGCATCAGATTCTGGGTCATTACTTGGTGGTGAAAAAATTTCAGTTGTAAGAGCGGACTCAACTTGTGTTGACTCAGCAGCAGCAACTGCGGCAGCCGAAGGTGTTATTGCACAAGGTGTTGCAGCAATTATGGGGGCTGACTGCTCAGGTGTAACAGGTGCAATTGCATCTAATGTTGCGGTACCAAATGGTGTTGTAATGATTTCACCTTCGGCAACATCTCCTGGTTTAACAACTCTTGATGATAAAGGATACTTTTTTAGAACAGCTCCTTCAGATGCAAGAGGTGGACAAATCTTAGCTGATGTTACTAAAGACAGAAAAATTAAAAGTGTAGCGATTACTTATACTAATAACGACTATGGAAAAGGTTTAGCAGATGTTTATAAAGCAGCTGTTGAAGCTCATGGTATTAAAGTTACTACAGTAACTGCACACGAAGATGGTAAAGCAGACTACTCATCAGAAGTAGCAACTCTTGCTTCAGCAGGTGGGGATGCAGTAGCAGTGATTGGTTACTTAGACCAAGGTGGTAAAGGTATCATTCAAGCATCTTTAGATTCAGGTGCATTTGATAGATTTATTTTATCAGATGGTATGATTGGTCAATCATTAGTTGATGCATTTGGAAAAGATTTGAATAAATCTTTTGGTTCATTACCTGGTTCAACTGGAAAAGGAGCTGGAGTATTTGCTAAAGTAGCAAGCGCTGCTGGTATAGATAGTTCCGGTCCATACACAGGGGAATCTTATGATGCTGCGGCTTTAATAGTTTTAGCTATGCAAGCAGGTAACTCAGCTGATAGAGCGTCAATTGCAAAAAATGTAATGGACGTTGCTAATGGTCCTGGAACAAAGATCTATCCAGGCCAGCTAAAAAAAGGTTTAGATTTATTAGCTAAAGGTAAAAAAGTTGACTACGAAGGTGCAACTGGAGTTACTTTTACTAGCGTCGGTGAAGCTGAAGGTTCTTTCTTAGAACAAGAAGTTAAAGGTGGGAAATTCAAAACTAAAAAAACAAAGATAATTTTTTATCTTAAAATAATTAAACCCCTGACATCTTTGATGTTGGGGGTTTTTTTTTAAAAAAATAAATACTTATCTGCCATATACAAAGCCCATGCTATTGCAGCACCTGTAATAATATATTTCATAATCTTATTTTATTTCTATTTTTTCAGGAAGTATACCCTTTGGTCTATACCTCATAATTAATAATAAACCTATTCCCATCATTAAAAATCTGAAATATGGAACACTTTCAATTAAATGAACTCTTAAAAAATGTGTGTCTTCTAAACCTGCTGTAGTTAGATTTACTAAATACAATCCAATTGGTGCTGCCTCAATCCATAAGAACCAAACTACAAAACCTCCAAGAATTGCCCCAAAATTGTTTCCACTTCCTCCAACAATTACCATCACCCAAATTAAAAAAGTATATCTTAAAGGTCTATAGCTTCCTGGTGTAAATAATCCGTCTTGAGTGACAAGCATAGCTCCTGCAATACCAACAATAGCTGATCCTAAAACAAAAATTAATAAATGCTGTTTGACTACATTTTTACCCATAGCATTAGCAGCTTCTTCATTGTCTCTAATGGCTCTCATCATTCTTCCCCAAGGAGAATAAAGAGCTTTTTGAGTTAAGATTAAAAGAATAATCACAACAACTAAAAATAAACCTGAATAACAAAGTTTTACAAATACTGATGATCCTTCTATTACAAATTGATTAAGTGCCGCTTGTCTTTCTGATAGATCAGAAATCAAAGCTAAATTTCCTGAATTAAATTTTTCAACTAGATTTATAAACCATTCTGTTTCTTGTAAGTTAACTTCATATGGAGCAGGACGTTTTAATCCAATTACATTTTTAACACCTCTGGTTAGCCAATCTTCGTGTTTTATAATTGCTATAACTATTTCAGATATTAGTAATGTGGCTATCGCTAAATAATCAGCTCTTAAACCCAATGCTACTTTTCCAATTACAAAAGCTAATCCTCCTGCAAAAAAAGCGCCCACAATCCAAGAAAAAATTATTGGAAGCCCTAGCCCACCTAGAAATCCAGTTCTAGCCGGGTTTACTTCTTCAATTGCCTCAATACCAGGTTCAGAGACAAATCGTATGATGATTATTCCTAAAATAATTATTGCAGCTATAATGTAACCTCTAATTTTAGATTTCTGATATTTTTTTTGAACAAATCTGACAGCTAAAACAATTCCAATAATGAGAAATAAACTCAATAAAATGTTAGTACCCCCTGCACTCCAAGCCTCTTGAACTGGATTTACAGAAATTAAAACTGCAGCTAGACCACCTAATGCGGTAAAGCCCATTATTCCAAAGTTAATTAAACCAGCATAACCCCATTGAATATTAGCACCCATCGTCATGACAGCTGAAATCAAACATAAATTAAAGATAGATAAAGCAATATTCCAAGATTGAAATATACCTACAAGGATAATTAATCCCATCATAATACTGTAAGCTGCAATTACATTTAAATTTTTTCTCACAATATCTTTCCTTTAAATATTCCTGATGGACGATAAAGCAATACAATTACCAATATTGAAAAAGATACTGCAAATTTATAATCAGTTGAGAGTAACTGAATTAAACCATCAGGTTCCATGCTTTCTGGTAACACATACATAAAGAACTTCTTATATGCGTAAGTCAGAAGTATTTCAGAAAAAGCAATTACGTAACCTCCAAGGAAAGCTCCAAAAGGGTTACCAATTCCTCCAACTATAGCAGCAGCAAATATGGGGAGCATATTATTGAAATAAGTAAATGGTTTAAAACTTTTATCTAAACCATATAAAACACCGCCTATTGTCGCTAAAATTGCAGCAATCATCCAAGTTATCATAACAATCTTTTTTGGATCTATACCAGAAAGTAATGCTAAATCTTCATTATCAGAATAAGCTCTCATGCTTTTTCCAGTTTTAGTTTTGTTTAAAAACCAGAATAAAGTTGAGACTAGAATTATTGTAACAACAATTGTAATTACTTGAGTTGACTTAATAGCGAGTCCCTCGTTTAAACCTGTCATTTCCTTAAACTCATTAGCTTTAATCAAAAATTTCTCACCATCAAAAAATCTTCTATCCGATGGACCAATTATAATTCTTACTACTGCCTGAGTAACAAACATTACCCCTATGCTTACCATTGCTAATTGAACAGGAGGACTTTTGTTTAACCTATAATATTTAAATACAAACTTATCAATTATTAACATGTATAAACCCATAAAAAGAATTGCAAAAGGTATTGCTAAAAGTGCCGTTGGTAAAAAACCAAGTGTTAAACCAATAGACTGAAAGTACCATGTAAAAAGTATGGCAATCATTGTACCAAATGACATCATGTCTCCAGTTGCAAAATTTGCAAAACGCAGTATTCCATAAATTAAAGTTACAAATATAGCTCCGATAGCTAATTGAGATCCGTAAGCAAGGGCAGGAACAAAAATATAATTTAATAAAAGTATTAATGCATTTAGAGCATCCATTTAGCCACCTAGAAAAGAGTTTCTTACTCTTGGATCATTTAATAATTCTTTACCTGTCCCTGAGTATCGATTTTCACCAGTGACTAATACATATCCTCTATCAGAAATGTTGAGAGCTTGCTTAGCATTCTGCTCAACCATTAAGATTGCAACATTTTTTTTTTTTACTTTTATAATATGATCAAAAAGTTCATCCATAACAATTGGGGAAACCCCGGCAGTTGGTTCATCTAACATAAGTACAGATGGTTTGATCATAAGAGCCCTACCTAACGCGACTTGTTGCCTTTGACCTCCTGACAATTCTCCTACAAATTGTTTTCTTTTTTCATTTAAAATCGGAAAAAGATTATAAATTTCATCAATTACTTTTGTATAATCCTGATTAACTAAAAAAGCTCCCATCTCTAAATTTTCCTCAACTGTCATTCCTGCAAATACATTTTTTGTTTGAGGCACAAATGAAATCCCTTCTTTCACTCTATCTTGTGGAGAAAGTTTTGAGATGTCTTTGCCGTCAATAATCACAGAACCTGATTTTAAGTTTAATAAACCTAGCATGGCTTTCATAGCTGTAGATTTTCCAGCTCCATTGGGACCAAGTATGGAAACTATTTCTCCTCTTTCAACATTAACAGTACATGAATTAATTATATCTGGACCTTTACCATATCCACCTGTCATGTTGTTTCCCTCAAAAAATGCCATAATTAATTGTCTTTTATTTTTGAACCTCTACCTAGGTAGCTTTCAATTACTCTTTCATCTTTTTTTGCATCTTCTACTGAACCCTCAAATAAGACCGATCCCTCTGCCATAACAATTACTGGATCACATAATCTTCCTATAAAATCCATATCATGTTCAATCATACAGAAAGTATAGCCCTTCTCCTTGTTTAATTTCTCAATAGCTGTACCCAACTCCTTTAATAAAGTTCTATTAACTCCTGCACCAACCTCGTCTAATAAGACTAATTTTGCACCCACCATCATCGTTCGTCCTAGTTCTAAGAGTTTTTTTTGTCCTCCAGATAAATTTCCAGCTAATTCATTTTTTAAATGACTTAAATTAAGGAAATCTACTACTTCCATTGCTTTGTCTTTAATTTGGCTTTCTTCTTTCGCTACTAATCCAGGTTTCATTAAAACATTCATCAATTTTTCTCCAGATTGGTTACCTGGTACCATCATCAAATTTTCTAAAACAGATAAATTTGTAAATTCGTGTGCTATTTGAAAAGTTCTGAGTAATCCTTTTGAAAATAGCTCATAAGACGGAATATCAGTGATGTTTTCATCATTAAATAAAACTTTACCAGCTGAAGTTTTCAAATTTCCAGCAATTAAATTAAATAAAGTAGTTTTACCTGAACCATTAGGTCCAATTATCCCTGTTATTGTCCCCTTTTTTACTTTTAAAGAACAGTTGGAAACGGCAGCTAGTCCACCAAAATATTTTGATAAGTTTTTTATTTCTAAAATATTATCTTGCATCCCCGAGTAAGATTATAATCTATTATAAATTTTCTTAAGTGATTTTTCCAATAATCTATAATAGCCTAATTTTCTTAATTCGTTAACACCTTGCCAATTTAATCCACCGGGTGTTTGTTCGTTAACTAAATTTTTTAATGGTTTTGATGATTTTAAAATTGCTAGTTCAGCTAAAGCTGAATATAACAAAGTTACGTATTTTTGTGCATCTCTTTCATTTGTTTTTTTTCTAATCAACCATTTTGATAGAACATTTAATAACTCATAAAATGTAGCCATAGTTCCTGAAATTGCCCAAAAATTCTTTGATAATTTCTCATTTCTAATTTCTATTGTTGTGCCGATTTTATCAAAAAAATTTTTTACCTTTTTGTTTGGTGGAAAAATTGCGACAGGACCTTTGGCTAATCTAATTGGTGGCATTGGAATAGCTCTTATAATAACAGATTTTGTTTTAATCAGTTTTTTTAATTTTTGATAATTTGTTGTAGACAAAAAACTCACTATAATTTGCTTATTTCTAAACTGAAGTTTTGGCAATATTGCCTCTCCAACTTTAGGTAATACCCCTAGAAATACCCAATCTGCTTTATTTATAACGTCTTGATTGTCTTTAGCGATGGTAACCTTTTTAAAATACTTTTTTAGGTAAAGTGCTTTTTTTTTGTTTCTTGGTGAAAGAATTATTTTTTTATATTTAATTTTCGATTTACTTATTCCAAATATTACATCTGAAACAATGTTTCCTGTTCCAATAAATCCTAATTTCATATCTCAAAGTACATTATAGAGATGTTGATTTGAACAAAAAAAAAGGCTGGGTTTTACCCAGCCTTTAAATTTTAAATTTAATATATTAATTAAAATGATTTAACTAATGATAGTCTTCCAGTAGCACCGTACATGTTGCTTACTGTGATCTCGTTTTTATCAGTTTGACCATTGCTAGCTTTTACACTATCAAATTCATGATATGCTAATTCAGCTCTTATTGCCATTCCGTTTCCAGCTTCATGCTCATAACCAAAAGCAACTTCCCAACCATTAGTATTACCAGGATTTGGGTAAGTTCCTGCATTTTCTGAAGATATTTGTATGTCCATTTGAGATACACCAACTTTTCCGTATATTCCAAAATCAGTTTTTCCAAGAACATATAGTGACATTAAATCATCAAACTTTGCTGAAACTTTAATATCAGTTTGATTATCTCCACCTTCACCATCATTTATATGTTGAGGAGTTTCGATGCTCTCAAAAACATAACTAAGACCTATTGCTACGTTATCGTTTGCATTGTACTCAACAAATATTGAAGGATAAGCGTCTTCAAAAGCTTGGCCATGTTTTTCAGTAGTCAATTCTAATGTACCAGTATGCGTATAGTTCTCTTCTTTACCATCTCCAATGTATACACCTTGATTAGCTGATACACCTAAAGATAAATCCGAGACCGTTACAGCATAAGCTGATGATATAGAAAAAACAAAAGCTGCTAGAGTTGCTATAATTTTTTTCATTATTCGTCCCTTTGTTTAACGTTAAACTTATATATATATTGAGGTGTTTAACATAATTGAGCTTAATTGGATAAGATTTTTTATTTGATTTAAATGTTTTTGAATATTGTTGCAAAATTATCACTAAAAAAATCAATTAAAATAAGGCTTTTAGAAATTTTTTTTTATAAATACTAAAAGTTGTAAATTAGTATCTTGTCACTGAATTTTATAAAGAATCATCTATTTTTAACAAATTTCTACAGCTTTATTTAGTTCAAAAACAATATTCATCATCAATTAACCGTTGAATAACATTTTTTTGAAATTCATTTACAAGCAATGTTTAAGTAATGATAATTTATGAATAACTTAAATAATTATAAAAATTCGTTTATAAAATTTTAAATAACTAAACATCATTATTTGCCGCTATAGATGGGATAAATTGATTAGAATTTTTAATTAAATATCGATTTAAATAAAAAAAGATAGTCCTTAAAAACCGGGAGCTAAAGATGGCTAAGAAGGACTATCAGAAATAAATATAACAGATTTGAAAAAAAATGCATTATCATTTTTTTTCAAATATAAAGGGTTTATGAAAAAAAAAGGTCACAGGCCTGTCACCAGGGTCAAAAATCCTGAGCCAAATATCGAAGATCCAGATTGGGTCATATGGGCCGCTTGGGCAGATCGGATCACTTTTGAGGAAATTGAGAAAAAGACTGGATACAAAGAATCTGATGTTATTAAAATAATGAGAAGGTCAATTAAACCTTCTTCATTTAGACTGTGGAGAAAAAGAGTAAATCAAAAAAGTATCAAACATAGAAAAAAATTTGAATATTCTAGAAAACTTATTACTAGTAAATTAAAAAAAGGTGACTATCTTTAAGGTATGAAAAATGTTGTAATTTATACAGGACCATTTTGTAATTATTGTGATGCTGCAAAAAGATTACTTACTCGAAATAATGCTCCCTTTAAAGAAATTAATATTGCAACAGTTAACGGTGCAAAGGATGAGATGATTAAAAAAGCAAACGGCAAAAGAACGATCCCACAAATATTTTTTGATGATCAACACATTGGTGGTTATGATGAAGTTAGAGCTTTAGAAAAAGAAAATAAACTTCAAGATTTATTAAAAAGTTCCTGAAAATTCAATGTTTGCCCCATAGTCTGGAATTTTGCTAAACAAATTATAATTAGATTTTAATTTTAATTTAAAATTATCAAAATCTTTTAAATAACTTATTTCAGTTTTATTATTATTCTTTGGATCATAAATTACATCAAAATTAGCATTTTGTTTATTTGCTGTTCCAAGCTTAATAAGTAAACTGTCTTTATGTCCACTTTCATC
Source organism: uncultured Pelagibacteraceae bacterium (assembly GCA_902563075.1). Classification (GTDB taxonomy): domain Bacteria; phylum Pseudomonadota; class Alphaproteobacteria; order Pelagibacterales; family Pelagibacteraceae; genus Pelagibacter. The sequence goes on along the minus strand of CACEWC010000002.1, from coordinate 47,911 downwards.
AAGACTTTGAAATCTTTCATAATTTATAGCGATAGTTGAGCCATTTGAATTCATATATTCAAAACCTACATTTCCTTTCACATTATGTAATGAATGTGTCTTGATTGTTTTTTTTACAGAAACATTATCGATATGGCTTCTAACATGATGATCAATATCTGGTGTTAAATCATAAATATATTCAATAAAACCATTTCGACTTAAAGTTTTATCCTTTAAATATAAAATACTATCAAATTTTAAACCTGCTGAAGCATTACCTGTTCTAAATCTAAGTCTTTCGTGATTTTCGATATTATTGGAAACAACATCAAAATTAGTATAATCTGAAAATTGAGTGATACCCATTTCAAACTTACCGAATGGAATTAAATCATATTTGGTAAATGCATTTTCATTTTCATAACTAATTGATGTGTAAATTTGTTTTCCATTTCTTTCACCAGTTTCACGATTTTTTTTATCTAACTGGTCTATTCTTAAATAACTAACTCCTAATAATAAATTTAAATTGGATTGTCTTTTTAAAGGTACGCTGCTGTACATATTTAGAGAGAATATGTGAGATTCTAATTCATTGCTTGATCCATCTTCTAAATCAACTTGATCTATACCATATCGAAATGCATAACCAAAAATCTTGCTATTTACTAATTTGTCTAAACCATACATTACACCCCAAGTATCAACTTCTTTAGGTTTAGAAGATCCTGTATCGCCTACTCTTCCAAATGAAACATCTACATGAGACCAATGAGACCAATTTTTTTTATTTTTATTAGTATTTTCTTTTTTTAATGATGCTGGTGTAAATTGAATATTTTTTAATGAATTTTCAAAGTTAGTTTTTAATGCTGCTAAAATTGGATTATTAATATTCAATTTAACTTCATGATTAGTTAAATTAGCTCTTTCATCATTTCTTCGTAACCAATCAAATCTTTTGAAAATTGTTGAAGAATTTTGATGAATTACATTTTTAGCAATTTCTACTTGAGCTCCTATTGCTGTAACAGCATCAGTTTCACAAAGAACAATTCCATAAGGACAAGTTAAATCATATTCATAAATTATATCGTCTCCATCAGCATTAGCATCCTCAGTTGCAATATAAGCTTTCATACCATTATTCCCAAAAGTCCATGAGTATGCAGAAATATTTCGGCCATTAGCAGTAATTGGCCATTTGCCAGCAAAAGTTGCAGAACTTAATTCAAATGGATTAGATAATTTGTAAACATACATATAAGTAGTAGCACCAGTTGAATTATTAAGAGCTTCACTTATGTATAATCTTGTACCATCGTCATCAAAAGATGGTTCCATTGTATAAAATGCGACTCCCGCAGGTTCTGTATCAAGAGTATGTACTTTAGTTCCTGATGTGGGATCAAATGGAGTGGAAAGATTAATTTGTGCTATTTTAGTTGCATTTTGTGTTCCATCAACAAAATACATTTTTGTTCCATCATTATTAAATTCGACACCTTTAATGTTATTTACAGAATACTTAGTTTTATAATTAAGTCCGTCATCAGCTACAACTGTTGAAGATGAGATTGAAGCTACATCATATGGAGTTGTTAAATTATGAATTTGCAATGTACCATATTCACTAAAAAAAAACACTTTTGTTCCATCATTATTAAATTCTATATCTTTATTGTCATTATTGCCTCCCATATTATCTCCATAACCATCTAAACTTACTATTGTTCTATTTGTGACATCCAAAGTGCTAATATCAAATGGTGTTGTTAAATCATAAATATAAACTTTTTTAGAACCTGCATTTTCAAGATGATCCAATAAAAACATTTTTTTTCCATCAGGAGTAATTTGTATTGAAACTGTTGATGGTACATTATCTACACCATCTTGATTTGGATCTTTAAATTGTTTAAAAACAGGCTCAACTATTCCTGCATGAACAGTTTGCATTACAAAACATAAACAAAATGAAATTAAAAATAACCTCTTTATCATCTTGGATTATTTTTTCTTTATTAATTCAGTATTATTTATATTTATAGCCATACAAGTAATATCGTCTCTTAATTTTTCTGCACCCCAATTTAATTCTTTTTCAATAGACTCGACAATAGTTTTCGGTGTCACTTCTGACATGCCATCTATAATTTTTTGAACTCCTTCGGCCCCTAACTCCTCACCATTTTTTAAATAACCTTCAGTTACACCGTCAGTATAAACCACAAATGTTTTATCTTTAAGGTTCATGGTATTAGATTTAACCATCGACTCTGTAAAATATTTAACAATTCCAATGGGTGGCATTTCTGATTTGATATATTCATAATTTTTATTTTGATCAAAAGTTAAAATACTTTCATGCCCAGCATTGATAAAAACGAGTTCTCCAGTTTTAATGTTTAATTTTCCAAAAACTGCAGTCACAAACATTCCTTTAAATTTCGCTTCAACAAGCTCATTATTTACTCCAAATACAACTTTTTCTAACGGGAACTTTAAATTCGTTAAGGTTCTAAATATTGAAGATGCTTTTGCCATATACATACCCGCTTTAACACCTTTTCCTGATACATCGGCTAAGGTAAAGAAGTACTCTTCTGGTGTTGCTCTTACGACATCAAAATAATCTCCAGATACATCTCGAGCGGGCACATTTTTGGCAAAAATAAAGTTTTCAAATTTTGATATATCTGGAAATAAGCTTTTTTGAACTCCAGCAGCAAGTTCACGCTCTTTTAAAAGTTTAGCTTCTTTTTGTAGGTTATCTAAAGCTATTTTGTTTTCCTCAATAAATCTAAAATATAAACCAGTTAAAAAAGTAACTGTCACAATAAAAATTGGATAACTCATATCTACCAATTCAGATCTAAATTTATAAATATAAAATCCAATAACTATTATCGCTAAAATATTTCCAAAAAAGATGGATAAACTTAATTTAGGTTTTACTCTTTGAGATAAGATAAATGTAATCAGAGCTACAATAATAGAAAATAATAGCTCAAATATATACGTATTAGGATTTCTTATTAAATAGGATTGATCTAAAATATTCTCAATAACATTAGCATGAACTTCAACTCCTGGGATAGTTATACCAAGAGGAGTTTTAACTAAATCAAAAAGACCTTGTGCAGAGGCACCAATTAAAACATATTTATCTGTAAAAAAATCTGATTGGAATTTTCCATCATAAACATCACCAGCAGATATATACTGATTTTTATCTGACTTTTTGTACTTAATCCAAATTATACCATTGGGGTCTGAATTAATTTTATAGGGTCGAGCACTAATTCTTTGAATGCCAACTTCGTTTAATTCAATATAAATATTTTTCTGTTTTGAGCCCACTCGAACCATTTCTAGTCCCATGGTTGGGTATATCCTCTTATCAAATTGTACCACTAGTGGTAATGATCGGATAATACCATCTAATTGATCTAAGAAAGAAATTGAACCTAAGCCTTTTACATCTTTTTCTAATACTTCAAGTGAACCAATTGAATATGGATATGAATAAGTAAATTTCTTTGGATCACCACCTTTAGATAAAAATCTAGCCTTAGCTTTTCGATCATAGTTTGAATGTGAAGGAACATTGCTCCCTAAAACTGCAATTATTGATTTAGATTGTTTAAGTTTCTCAGAAAAAATTTCATCTGGACTTTTTAAATTCTGAAGCTCTGCTATATCAGCCGGAACTAAACCATATGATTTTATAATTTCATCAGGAGACTGTTTATCTTTCTCAGTAAAAAAAATATCGAAACCTATCGCTTTTGGATTGGATTCATTTATTTTGTCTAGGATATCTGCGAACACTTTTCTATTCCAAGGAAACTGACCAAACTTTCCCAAACTGCTTTCATCAATATCTATTATAACAACATCCGAGTCTTTTTTTTCAGCAAATACTTTTTGATATAAATCAAAACTTAAGTATGAAATTGATTTCACAAATGCAGGATTAATTATTTTTATTAAAATGAGGAAAACTAATAAGGTTAAAAAGACAAAATAATTAGTATGTTTTTGAAAAAAAGCTTTCACAAAAAGAATTTAACTCTAATTATAGTAAAGTAAATGGTATTGAGTATTTATTGAAGATTACTTCTTTTTTCTTCTTTTCTTTTTCTTAGCTTTTTTCTTAGCAGTTCTTTTTTTCTTTTGAATTTTTTTCTTTTTCTTAGGTTTTTTCTTAACTACTTTTTTCTTTTTCTTTGGTTTTTTCTTAACTACTTTTTTCTTTTTAGCTTTTTTCTTAACTACTTTTTTCTTTTTAGTAGCTTTCTTTTTCACTGCCTTTTTCTTCTTAGAAGCTTTTTTCTTTACAGCTTTTTTCTTTTTAGAGCCTTTTTTCTTAACTGCTTTTTTCTTTTTAGAGCCTTTTTTCTTTACAGCTTTTTTCTTTTTATTTTTTTTCTTTTCTGCTTTAGCTTTTTTCTTTTTTTCTGCTCTTTCAGTTTTGATAGCTACTTTTTTCTTTTTATCTTTCTTAATATTTTCTTTTATGATTGATTTAATTTCTTCTTTTTCAAATCCTAGAGCTTTTAACTCTTTTTTAAGTTCCTTTTTAATCTTTTTTCTCTCGGCTTTTGGGTCGTCAGAGGTATATTTTGCAACCCGCAATGCCTTCATTTTCTTATTAAATTTCTTTAACTGATTTTTAGTAATCTTTTTCGCCTGACCAGGAGCTTTACCTTTTGTCATTGATGTGATGCTGTAAGGGTTATCCAATAATGTGGATCCAAAATTGTTTCCAACAAGAACTGCACCAGGTCTCATACCTAGAGTGTTATTTTTTCCTGGACCAATTAATAAAGTATCAGTCTTTCCTCTTGAAACAATTGTTTGAAACTCAGTTCCTCTTGAACCTAAAGTACCCTCAGGAACTTCTACAGTTAAGCTGTCAGGATTTTTTTTGCTAATTAGTCCTGATATTACTTTCAAACTTCCTTGTTTTACACTTGCAACTATCTTTCCATCATTAGTAGCTGGATCATAAATAAATGTATCCATTACAACTTCTGAGTCTTCACCAATAGTAAATGTTGATTGATCTAATAATAAAATTTGAGTACCAGAGCCTGCGCCCGCTAAAATAGTCTCATTTAAATAAATTTTGTCACCAGTTTTTAATTCTCTGGTTTCAGTTTTAACCGTACCTGATATTGCTCCAACAATTCCAACTAACTGTTTTTCTATAGTGAGCTCTTCGTTCGCTTTAGCGCTTAAGCTTCCAAAAAACAATATAGCAAAAATTATTGTTAAAATTTTCTTCATACAGCTGAAAAGTAACAGACTTCTAGAAAAAATAAAATATTTTATATTCAAAATGGGTCTTTTAAAATGGCTTAAAATCACAATTTTTAATGATTTTAAGAGAAAATAGCAAATTCTACTTCATTATACTTATAGGTTTCGTAAAACTAATTGCAAAAGAATCTGCAATATAATCGTAATTTAATATATTCGCCTCAGATATTAATTTTTCATAAGATAAGTTTAAAAAAAGATTTCTATTTGGATCTAATGCTGGAAAAAAATCTCCTAATGCTTTTGTAATCATAATGTCAGTAGTCATAGAATGATCTGATCTAAGTGTATTTGAAGTTACAGAGGAATCCTCCTTTTTATAATCATTAAAGCTGTGAGAATTGCCAACAGATATAAAAGCCCAAGGAAATGCAAAATTTAATACAATCCCAATATCATAAGTCTCAGCATCATTTCCTGCATCAACGACAGAATCATTATCAGTGTAACCCAAACTTAAAGAAGAAGAAATTATTTGAGTAATGATTAAATCATAACCTAAAGTATAATTGTGTGATATTGAATTAGTTTCATGTGCAGTGTTGTCCTCCGAATTGTGATTTGCTTTAGAATCTGAGTACGAATATCCATAACTAAAAGAATTTCTCTCCCCAACTGAAAAAAATCCTCCAATACCATACATAAAAGAAAAACTATCAGCATCATGTTGAGCATCAGATTTGTTAGCTATTAAATAAGGACTTAAACTTTGATTTCCTAACGTAGTATCTAAACCAATAGTAAATCCATAACTCTGAAAATCATCATCGGCCTCTTTATATTGATTAGATGTTGTATGAGCTAAATTTAATAATAAAGAGGACTCTTCACCAATAGGCCTTGTTGCAGTTATTCCTAAAGATCCACTTTCAGTTCTATCAAATTTTGCTGAATTAAATCCTACTTTTGCATCAGACTCCATTTTGAATCTAGACTTTGAAACACTATTAATATTATCGGTAAAGTTTAAACCAAATCCAATGTCTGCTGCTATATTCCATAAGCTAGGTTCTCTATCTAACATTTCTTCTTCAATTTCTTTTAAAGTTTCTAAATCCTCTGGGCTAAGATCTGTTCTTAGTTTCATCTCCTCAATAATTGTGTTGGCTTTCTCTGGTGAGTCTACTTGGACTAAAACTGATAATAAATATAACTTGATCTCAACATTTTCTGGATAGATCATCGTCAATCGTTCAAGAGTTGAGATGGTTTGTTTGTAATTTCCCATTTTACCTTGTTGCTGTGCATATTTTAAATTCAAATCCAAATCATTTGGTTTTTGTAAAATTTGCATGTAGGTAATATTTTTCTCAGAAGAAAATACGGAAGTCGTGATCAACAAAAAGGTTGATATTAAAACTAGCTTAAATCTGTTTAACTTTAAAAACATAAACACTGGAGGATATTTGGTATATTATTTTTTTTCAACTATTAAGATAATAAGGAAAAACTAGCAAGAACTGTCATCAACAACGTTTGAGTCACCAATTGTGAGTGTACAAGAACCATCTCTATATACAGCAGTTGCTATAAAACCTGAAGCCCCCTCATCTGGTTCTTCAATGCAGAAATAAAATTCAATCTTACTGTCAATATAATTTGCCTTTGAAAAAAGGTTCGTTCCAACTTCTTGATTAACAGCCTTGCCTGCTTCTTTTGAATAACTGCTCGAACAATCTTCACCACTTGTCCAGTAAAAACCAGAGTTAGAAAAAAATTCTGATTGAGCCAAAGATATTTGCATTAAAGTATTTTTGGCAGCTGTAATTCTTGCACCTTTAGTATAGCCATTATAAGCAACAGTGCCGACTGCACCTAAAATTCCTATAATGGCTACAACAACTAATAGTTCTATAAGTGTAAAACCTTTAAAAGTTTTAACTTTCACCTAGTCTTTATCTATCTTATTTTCCAAGGGCGCATTACCACCATAATTAGTTTCTACTTCTATTGTTCCTCCAGTAGCATCTTGTCCCGTATCATCAGTGGCAGTTAACACTGTAAAGCCTTTACCAGCGGTATCAGTTACAGCATCTTCTCCTGAAGATGAATGTGGGTTTTTATCTTGGAATGGCGTACTAGTACCTAAAAGGTGCTCAACTATTTCTGACGGTAATGAGCTACATTCTACCGCTTTTTCACCATCACCAGATTGATCTACCCCAAATAAACTATCTACAGAACCTAAGCCACACTTAGCAAGTTCAGATGAAATATATTTCACTACATTTGCATGAATAGCCTTTGATGAATTTTTTCTAGCAGCTTCAGTGTAACCGTTATAAGCTACAACCCCAACAGCAGCTAAAGTTCCGATAATTGCTACAACAACTAGCAATTCAATTAGCGTAAAACCTTTATTATTTTTCATTTTTTATTCCTCTTTTTAATTATTAACTGATAATTAATAATAATTTTTTTGATATGTAAATACTTTATAAGCATCAAATAATCTAACAAAAATAAAAGATTTCACCCAGTTTGAGCAAAAATTATACATTTTGTGATTAATTTATGTTATCAGTAAAAAAATTTAAAGTTTATGACATATAAAGTAACAGAGGAAGGAAACGTCAGCACTGTATTTTTAAATGGTGAGATTGATATGGACGTTACCGAAAAGGCTAAAGAGGTAATTTTACCTTTAGTAGAGTCTGGTAAAGAGGTTCACCTTAATTTGAAAGATGTTTCTTACATGGACTCTTCAGGAATTTCTGTTCTAATTGAAAGCCATCAAAAGGCTCTAGAAAATAATACTAAAGTAATAGTCAAAGAAGTAAGTAAATCTGTTTTAAAAGTAATTATGATGGCAAAACTTGAACAGATTCTTAACCTTGAATAATGAATATAGAAGAGTCTAAAGATTTTCTAGTTAGCACCGCAAGTTTAAAAGAAGTGAGAGTCTTTTCTAGAGAAGTATTTGAAAAATTAAAACTTGAACAAGACTTAAAAGACGAATTAGTTTTAGCAATTGCAGAGGCGGCACAAAATATAGTTAAGCATGGCTATAAAGGTGTGGATAACACAACTGACAGAATGCAAATTAAAATTTCAATGAAAGACTCAGAATTAGAAATAGGTTTTTTTGATAAAGGTAAAGCTGTTGTTCCTGGAAATGTACAACATAGAAAACTAGATGATATTAAACCTGGGGGCTTAGGAACTTTTTTTATTAAGCAAATTATGGACGCAGCTGTATTTAAAAAAGATGAAAAGGGTTGGGTTAACCATTTAGTATTAACAAAAAAAATAAATTAATTTATTAATGCACCAACATTGAATATTGGTGAGTACATTGCGATCATTAAACCGCCGATCATTAAACCCATAAATACAATCATTATAGGTTCAATTAAACTAGACATGTTATCTACTGCCCCATCGAATTCTTCTTCATAATACATAGCAACAGAATTAAACATTTCATCAAGTTGACCAGTTTGTTCACCAACCGATATTAATTGGCTAAAAGTAGGTGGGAATAAAGGTTCTTTTAAAAAAAGTTTAGTTAAAGTTTCTCCAGAAAAAACTCCTTTCTTAACATTATCAATTGCCTCTGTCACAACTACGTTATTACTGACTGATTTTGCAATGTCTAAACTTTCTAATAAGTTAACACCTGCTGCACTTAAATTCCCTAGTATTAAAGAAATTCTTGCAATCAAAGATTTTAAAATTAAATCACCAAACACTGGCAGTCGTAAAACTTGTCTATGCCATTTGTATCGTATTGCTGCATTTTTAGTTGTTAAGTATTTAAAAGCCACTACGAAAGAGATAATAGAGATAAGCATTACTAGCCCGCCTGTTCCCCTTAAAAAATCACTCATACCTAGAATAACTGCTGTAGGTGTGGGTAAAGCAATACCCATTCCGTCATACATTTTTGCAAATACAGGTACCACTTTGATCAACATAAATGCACTAACTACTATAGCAACTGTAAACATTATGCTTGGATACATTAAGGCACTTTTAATCTTCTTCTTTATTTTTTCTCTTTTCTCTAATGCATCGACAATTTTTAAAAGAAAAACATCTAGTTTACCGCTGGCCTCACCAGCTTTAACTAAATTTACATATACGTTATCGAAAAGATCAGGATATTTTTCGAATGATTTTGATAATGAAACACCTCCCTCAAGGCTTTTTCTTATATCCTCTACCACATCTCGCATCGCTGGGTTTTCTACTTGATCTCTTAGCATTTCAAGTACATTCAAAATTGGAAGTCCAGCTTTTACCATGGTTGCAAATTGCTTTGAAAAAACAACCAAGTCCTCGTTTTTTACCTTCTTTTTAAATAAGCTAAAGCCTTTACCTTTGGGCTTATCTTTTGCAGCGTCTTTTTTTTTCTTACCCTTTGTTAAATTAGTTATAATTATTTTTTGCTCTTTAAGTTTATGAGAAGCCTCGTCTTGATTTAAAGCCTCAATTTCGCCCTCTATGTATTTACCTGCTGAAATTCCCTTATATGTGTATGATTCCATTTGCTAATTATGAAGTTGAAAGCACTCGTTCAAACTCTCTAAAGTTTAAATCTCCAGCTGCAATCATTTTTCTACCCATGTCAGCCATGGTTTGAAAACCCTCTTTTGTAGCGATTTCTTTTAACTCTGGAGTAGTTGCTTTCTTTAAAATTGCCTCTTTAATTGGTTTTGTTACATTTAAAATCTCATAGATACCCATTCTTCCCTTAAATCCTGTATCTTTACATTTAGGACATCCTTTACCTTTTTGTGCTTTTACTCTTGATGCCAACTCAGGTGAGAAACCAAGATCTGTTAAAACTTTTGGCGTCACATCTTCATCAGGTACCCTACAGTCTTTGCATGATTTTCTTGCTAACCTTTGCGCTAATACCAAAGTACAAGCTGCACTAATTAAATAATCTGGTGTACCCATATTTTGTAATCTTGTAATAGTGCTAGGTGCATCGTTTGTATGAAGAGTACTAAAAACAAGGTGACCCGTTAAAGCAGCCTTTAAACCAATATCAACTGTCTCTTTATCTCTCATCTCACCAACCAGAATAATCTCAGGATCTTGACGTAAAAATGATCTTAGGGCAGCTGCGAAATTTAATCCAATATCATCTTTAATTTGAACTTGTCCAACACCATCAAGCTCGTATTCAACTGGATCCTCTGCAGTTAAAATATTTAAATGTGGTTTGCTTACTTCTTTTAAAATACTGTATAAGGTTGTAGTTTTTCCTGATCCTGTTGGACCGGTTACAAGAACTAAACCTTGTGTGCTATGAATTGCTTTTCTAAGATTTTTTAAGTCGGAGTCATCAAAATTTAATTGTTCTAAAGTTATATCTCCTGCATCTTTATTTAAGATACGCATTACAATTCTCTCATTATTTGCAGTAGGCAAAATAGATAGACGTAAATCTACAACTTTACCTTCAATTTTAAAATTGATTGCTCCATCTTGTGGCAATCTTCTTTCTGCGATATCTAATTTACCCATTATTTTAAATCGAGTAACAACTGCACCATAATTATCGTGTAAAAATTTTTGATACTGATCCTGTTCTTGTAACATACCATCTAATCTATATCTTACTCTTGATGAGAATCTATAAGGCTCAATGTGAATATCACTAACACCTAGTTTAATTGCCTCTGCAACAACAGCTGTACTAAATTTTATAACTTCTGACTCATTTTCTATTGCTTCAATATCTTCTTCTGGTTTTTTATCTAAAACTTCCCCCGCTTCACCTAGTTCGGAGTCAAAAGTTTTAGTTTTTTCTCTGTTGTCTTTTCGTATAGTTTCTGTTGTTACATCACCACTCTCACTTAAAAGCTTATCTATAAACTTTGATATTTCTGAAACTTTTGCTGCATGTAGTTCAATATTTTTTTTAGTGATAGCTTTTAAATTTCTCATCAAACCAAGTTTTGAACTGTCTGATATTGCAATGTGCAGAGTATTGCCCTCAACTTTAAATGGCGCCACAAAATTTACATTGATATAATTTGAAGGAAGCACAGATTTAATTTCATCTGTAATTGCATGTTTTGACAAATCGACAATGTCTAAACTTTGCTCTTTAACTAACACATCTACTATTTGCTTTTCATCAGTAAGTTTTAATTCAAAGACGGCATCAATTTGAGACTTATTACCTTCGGTGCTAATTTTTTTTATATTAACTAAGTCTTTGCCTGAGATAATATCGTTATCTATAAGTACATTTATAAGATTTATTTCGCTTTCTCGACTTATCTTCAACATATTATAAAACTCTCGGTGCTATAAATACTAATAACTCGTCTAAATTATCAGTTTTTGATTTTCCTTTAAACAAATTTCCTAAAACCGGGGTATCACCAACGCCTGGTAATTGTTGTTTACTATTAGTTGTTGAATTTTTTTTGATACCACCGATTACGACAATATCACCGTCAGCTACCAGTAATTTGGTGCTTATTTCCATTTTGTTAATAGCGGGATCACCTGCATTTGATCTGTTTGGAGTGTCATTATTAACCTGTATAGTTAAGAGTACATTTCCATCTCCAATTATACTTGGCGTAACTGTCATTTTTAAAGCTGCCTCTTTAAATTGTGTATCAGTTCCCCCATCACCGCTAGATGCATAAGGTATTTCCTCACCTTGAGTAATTGTTGCAACTTGATTATCTAAAGTGAATACTTTTGGATTTGAAATTGTTTTGCCTAAACCTTGCGTCTCTAGAGCAGTAATCTCTGCTTTAAGTACTGCTGAACCCGTCTTTTTTAAAATACCAATACCACTAGTAGCTCCTGCAGCAGAAAAATCTGTGAGACTATCAGTAGCTGCACCAAGAACTGCTGTACCTGCATTAGCTGGTCCATCACCAGTACTTGCATTTTGTACACCTCCGATAATTCTTCCTTGTCTATTATAGTATCCGCCAAGTCTTGTGCCTAATGCTCTTTCAAAATCAGAATTGGCCTCAACAATAAATGCCTCTATTAAAACTTGTTTAGTTCTTACATCTATTTCTTTAATAATTTTATCAACAATATCTAAATCAGTTTCTTTTCCTCTTACAATAACAGATCTTGTTGTTTTTTCTTCGGTAATTTTGATTGGTGAAAAATTATCATCAATTGATGCGAAAAGTTCTGTTAAAGTTTTTTTTGCTTCCGCTGGAGTTATATAATAAAGTCTAAATATCTCTGAGATTATTGGTTCAACCGAGTCCTCTAGTTCTACTTTTTTCTTAACTGCTGAAGCTCGAGCTGATTTAGTACTTTCCTGTGCTGTCAAATTAGCTGGGGAATGAACTCTAATTAAATTACTTGAAACATCAAAGTCAGCAGCAAAATTTTTTAAATCTAATATTGCATTAAAAGCTTTGTCCCATGGAACATCGACTAATTGTGCGTTTATTGACCCTGCAACTTCCTCACCAACTAAAATGTTAATATTCCCTGCCTGAGCCATAAGATTCATGGCCTCTTTGTAATCTAAGTTTTGAAACTTAAATGATACGTTTTGTTTTAAGGATTTATAACTTTCAGGAATTAATAGGTAATTTGTTTTTTGTTGAGAAGATATTTGTTTTCTCTTTCCAAGTTTTATTACATCACCCTCGATAGGTTGAGGTCCTAGTTCTACTGTTTTATCAACAGTTTCTTTTCCTGTTATTCTTATATCTTCTTTTATTAGTGGTGTGTTATGTTTAAATCCACCCTTTTTAAATTTACCATCTGTAGTACATCCAGTTAAAAAAATTAATAATAAAATTGTGGGTGTAATAAATTTAAAATTCATTTTTTTCTCTAATTTGGTTTTTAAAGTTAAGGGATATAAAATTGTCTACTCCTTTTTGAAATATTGCCTCTTTAATATTTACCTCAACTAATTTTAATCCATTTGATAATTCTTCTTGCTCTTCAAGAGTTATAAATTCTCCTGACTCATCCACAAAAGTTGCAAACGATTTTATAGAGCCGTTAAAAACTCCTACTAATTTATATTTACTCAAATTCATTAATTCTTCTTTTTGAGTATTATCCGATACTATTGAGCTGGCGGTTCCATCATCACCCGCAAATGGGTCATTTAAAGGCAATGGTTCTTCATGACTATCAGCCAAGCCAATTTTGGGAAAAGACATTAATAATAAAGTCAAAAGAGCAATTCTAAAAAAACTCATCTGGTAACCCCACTATTGTTAATACTCCTGTTACAACTATCGCGTTAGTTGTATCCCCTTTTAGCACTTTTATGGATTCTTTGTCAAAGTTTAACATCTTTTGAGAAAGAGAGACTTGTCTTTTAAACTTAATATATCCAAGGAAATTGCCTTTTATTTCATAACTAACCGGTATTCTGTAATAAGCGATACTTTTTTTCTGTGTCTGTTTTTTTTTTGATTTCTTTTTTTTCTTTTTCTTTTTTGATTTTGATAAAGAGCTTTTAGAAACAGCTGAAGGGGTGCCCTTATTTATTTTGGAAATAATTAATCCGTTTATTGAAGCATATTCACTTAAAGTTTGATAAAGACCCTCAACCTCTGCTTTTGAATGAAAAAGTGTTGAGTAATTTTCGTATTCTGGTTTTACTTTTTTAATCTTCTTCTTAATTGATACGATATCATTATTAAATTTTGTAATCTCTGTTTTTTTTACATTCATATCCTCTAGTTGAATTTTCTTTTTTTCAACTATTGGACTTAAAATGGCATAATAAATAATTAAGAAAACAACAACTGAACCAACACCGATACCAATTTTAATTAATACTTTTTTTTCAATAGTCTTAATTTTCGATACAAGATCATCAATTTTGATATTTTTTAAATCGATATTTTTTAAATCCATAAAATTTATCCTTTTACCTGCACTAAAATTTGAAATCTTTTTTTCGTGTTAGACCCAGCTTTGGATTTTGGTAAATTCATAGAACCCAAGGACGCTTGTTGTACTAACTTTTGAGTATTTAAATTGTTTACTAATTTTAATATATCTTGATCAGTTGCAGCAGAGCCTAGAAGAACAATAGATTTTTTTCCATCATATTGTATAGAATTGAATTTTACTCTTTTCGGTACACTCATAGCTATCTGTGCCAAGTATCTATAACTTAAACTTTTGTTAGACTTAAGAGTTTTACTTAGTTGTAATGTTTTAGTCATTACACCTAACTCTTTACTAAATTTCTTTTTTTGTTTTTCTTTTAATTTATGTTCTTTTACAATTTTATCATAATCTTGTAATTTTGAATTGTAGGAATAAATTTGCCAAAATGATAATCCAAACAATAAAGTATAAATTGCAACAACAGCTCCTGCTACTCCTTTGAAAGCAAATTTAGAAAATGCTTTCATTTTTTTCTGTTTTATCATACCTGCTCTGTCGGGAAGAAGGTTGATATTTTTTACTGCTGTTACAAATTTATAATAACCAAACACATCCAATTTTCTAAAAGCAAGACCTATTACTGTAGATAAGTAAGATCTATTTTGTAAGTTTGTTGATTCAACATTTTGTTGTGGAATTTTTAATCCATCTATTGGATCAAATAAATTGAAGCCAACATTGGCCATACTTTTTCTAAAAGTAGATAAATAATCTTCTACATTAACTAAATCAGAAACTACTTTTATATTTCTTATTCTTTTTTCATATTTTGTCTCAAAATCTTGCACTGCTTGCTTAACTTGAGTAATAAATCTTCTTACTAAAGCCTCTTTCTCCTCTTGGTCTTGTGAATTTTGTAAAATTTCTCTATCTTGGTTTCTTATAAAAATGTCAGTAATTATTGGGTTATTTTCATATAATATCATTAAATAATTTTCATCTAATCCAAATTCTAGAACTGCCGTTAAATTTGCATCCTCAGCATTTTTTGAAATTTGATTTATTTGGTCAACAGCTGATTTAAGTGCAAAACATTTAACGTCAATTATAACTGGATTTAAGCTACTTCTCTTTATAATAGATGTGTAATTATTAATATCTGCCAATTTTGAAGCTACAAATAAAATATCCATTGTATTTTCTTTATCGTTTTTATTAATCACTTGATGGAATATTGAATAATCATCTAGGTTATCAGTTAGTTGAACCAAGTTTTCCCATAACGAATTTGTGTCTATTGCTTTTTGTAATTCTTCATCTGTCATTAATGGAGCAGTTACGACTCTTATAATTGCACTCGTAACTGGTATTGCAATTGCAGCGTTTGGTGTTGCAATTTTTGATTTTTGTATTGCAAGAGATAATTCCTCACCCATTTTATCTGCATTATCTAATACTGATGCATCTTCAGGTAAGTCAACTTTATGAGTATAAAATTTTTCGAGTATCCACTGATTTGCTTTGTTTGAAGTTATCTGGGCAAGTCTTATTTCTTTATTAGTAAGTTCTACTCCAACAATTTCTTCACCTTGAACAGAAGATTTTCCAATTTTAGATTTAAAGAAACCACCAAGTTTATTTTTAATATCAGATATTGATTTACCACCAGATAATTTTATAGAATCTTTTTTTCCAAACTCAGGTTTTTTTAATTTTATACTTTTTAATTTATCTAATAAACTTGTAGTGACATTTGATTTTTGATCTTCGTTTTGATTATTTTGATTAGTTGTAGAAATATTTTCTAAATTACTTTTTAAATTTTCATTATTTTGATTTTGTAAAGTTGTTGTATCAATATTGGGAGAAATAGTTTCTTTAACTTGTTCCGACTGTATGTTTTCGATTTTTGTTTTATCACTACTTTCAGTTTGATCATTGTTATTTTGTTCTTTTTCTTTTTGTGCGTGTAAATCATCAAACCATTTTTCTAAAATTGGTATTGCATCATCTAAATTTGGTGTACCCGAGGAGAAAATTTTTTGTTTACCATCTAAATAAATTCTTCCGACCCAATTTTTAGATTTAAGCTCCCCTTTGTACTTATCTTGTCTTACATAAATATGTAATCTCCCATCTTTTTTATGGATTACTTGATGATCTTTTTTTTCTTCTTCATTACTATTCTCTTTATTTATCTTTTCAGCATCATTGTTTTCATTTTTATTAATATTTTCATTTAAATTTGATGGTTCAGCCGAGGATAAATTATTATTTGCATCATTATCAGAAAATTGATCTTGATTTTGAGGTGTGTTTTCAGTTTTATTTTCATCTTCAGCTTGTTTAACGTCTGAAACACCAATATTTTCGTTTTCAGTCTTTAAAATTTCATTTTCTGGAGCTTGCTCCTCAACTTTTGGTTGTTCGCTCTCGATATTTTTATTTTCTGGAGATTTTTCTTCAACTTTTGGTTGTTCACTCTCAGATTGATTCTGTTTGTCTATAATGACACCAAATTTTTCTTTCTCTTTATCATCCATAATTTTTCAAAATTTCTATTTCTCTAACACAATTTTCCTAAAACTCTAACACAAAATATAATATTGTCCAACACAAACTTACCTAAGACTAAAAAAATTTGTCTAAAATGTCAAAAAAGCTAATAAATTAGCCATTTTCGCTAAAATGACATTTAAAATATTATTTGAAATATTTTAAGACTATTGAATTCGACTCTAACACAATTAAATTTTAAAGAATTGTGTTAGAGTTATTAAAATTGAACAAAATTTAAAAAAGCTAGTATTTACAACATTTTTCTAATTTTTTCTAATTTTTATTTTTTTTGTGTTAGAGTAAAATTTTTTTGTGTTAGAGAAAAAAAAAGATAAAATTTTTTATACCTTTTATCATGGGAACACACCTTTAAAATGAAATTTTAAGATTAAATCCAAAAAAACTTAAAAATACAATTCAAAATTGATATTTTTTTTCTAATTTGAGGTGAATTTTTAAATTTTTTCTGAATTTCAATTAATTTTTATCAAAATAATAATTTTTTAGCAATCTTTCTGCCTTTTCCGTGTTTAAATTATTTTTTTTAAAATTATTTTTAATTTTTTATGATTTGGTTTGTCTTTATGTTTAATAATTTAATTTTGAAAACTATCTACACCTAACATTTCTACTAATTTCCATCCACAACAAGAATTGTTAGATCATCTTTCTGAATTTTTCCTGATTTAATTATATCTTCAACAATTATTTTTAATCTTTCATGATTTGGTTTGTCTTTATGTTTAATAATATAATTTTGAAAACCATCTGCACCTAACATTTCTCCATTTGGATCTTTAATTTCAGTAATTCCATCAGTGAAAACATACATTGAGCTGTTTGCAAAGTTAATTTTTGTCTCTTTATATTTTATTTTTGACATTATACCTAAAGGTGGTCCTGCTTCTGTATGATTAGAAAATTTTCCATCCCTAGAAAAGATAAGTGGAGGTTCGTGACCAGCATTTGATAAAAGTAATTCATTTTTTTTGCTATCATAAATTCCAATTAACATTGTTACAAACATCCCACGTGAAGTTGTTTCACATATTTCTTTATTTAAAAGATCTAGCAAGTCAGATGCAGAATAAATTGTTTTACTAAGACATCTATACAAACTTGATGCTTTAGACATCAACAAAGAAGATTTAATTCCTTTACCAGAAACATCTGCAACGCCAAAACCAAACTTTCCATCTCCTAAGTCAGAAAAATTATAGAAGTCTCCTGATACAATCTTTGCCGGAATATTTATTCCAGCAATAGGAAAATTTTCTTTTTTGTTTTTTGATAATAAAGTTTTTTGTATTTCACCTACAATCTCTATTTCTTTTTGAATTCTATTTTTATCAACGAGTTCTTTTGCCATCTTTGCATTTCTAATTGCTAATGCTGCAGGTGCTGATAAAGTTTCTAATAATTTTCTATCACTCTCCTCAAATAATTTTGAATTACTTTTTTTATTTAAGCAATGAATTACTCCAATACATTCATTTGCTGCAATGAGTGGTGAACATAAAACAGAATATGTTGTAAAATTTGTTTTGTTATCTAAATCAAAATAAAATTCTGCAATTTCTCTTACATCTTTTCGAACGTTTCCAACTCTTATACATTTTTTTTGTAAAACTGCTTTACCCATTACACCTTGTGTTAAAGGTATTTCATATTCATCTAGATACGATTGATATTTCGAAGCGATACATTGAAAAACTTGTTTCTTTTCATCAATTAAAAAAATATTTGCAGCCTGCGCATCGATTCTTTTTATAATTACTTCGAGAGCAGTCTGTAAAGTTTCTTTTAAATCAAGAGATGTTGCAAACTCTTGATTCATTTTTGTAATAATTGCTAAATCTTCATTTAAGGCTATGTTTTCTTTGTTTGGCTCAATTTTTTTTTGTCTAAAAAACATTTTTGTATTTGGAATTACACTTTTTTTTTGATAATTTAAACCTTTATGGAAATCATAATTAATACTCCTGGTCTTTACATACATTTGCAAGACGCTGTTGTGCTTATTCAATACTGTATTGACGGAATTATTAATATTGCCTCCCAATTTAAAATTTAATTAGTGTTTTTCGTACTATTTTTTGTTTTAGGCTGCATCTGGGGTAGTTTTTCTAACGTTTGTATCCATCGTTTACCCATGAATAAAGGTGTTATATTTACTCGATCTTTTTGCCCTAGTTGTCAAAAAACAATCAAATGGTTCGATAATATTCCTTTAATCTCCTTTTTATTATTAAAAAGAAAGTGCAGAAACTGTGACTACAAGATTAGCTTTCAATATTTTATTGTAGAACTAATAACTGCAATTTCATTTACTATTATATATTATTTCTATGGAATTAGCATCACCTCATTATTACTAGTAATACTAAGTGTTTTTTTTGTTATTATCTTCTTTATTGATCTAAAACATTTCATTATTCCAAACTCTTTAACATTTCCATTAATGTTTATTGGTTTTATAAAATCATTTGATCCTAATTTAGATAATTTTTTATTTCCAAACTATATCAATTCATTAATTGGAGGTGTTATTGGATATTTAATTATATGGTTAATTATTTTTGTATATAAAAAAGTAAGAAATAAAGAAGGTATGGGTTTAGGAGATGCTAAACTATTATCGGCTATTGGATTTTGGTTTGGCTGGGTTTCAATACCTTTTGTATTATTTCTATCATCCGTAATAGCTTTAGGATTATCTTTGCCATCATTGATTAACAAATCTAAAAACTTGTCATCTCAAATTCCATTTGGTCCGTATATAATTCTTGGCATAACACTCTATGTTTTTATAAAACATATGATCTGAGAGAAATGAAACTTTATTTTCTTAATGCTTATTAATTAATTTTAATTAAAAGTTTTCTTGCCAGCTACCTCTATACACTTGAATATCTTTATCACTTCCTAACAAGGTTACTAAGGTATCTGCTTGATCATCCGACTCTGTTGTTACGTTAGCAAACAGTTTATTTCCTGAAATTACAAACTGTGAAAGAATTCCTTTTTGTAAAAAATAACATCCTGCTCTTTCATCAAATTCACTTTCAGATCTCACATTTTTTTCTGCAAACTGAATTTTTTCTGCTTGATTAATACCGCACTCATCATCAGCTGCACAAATAAATGCTTTACCAACACTACAAGTTGTTTCTCCTTTTGGCGGTGGCTCATAAACAGGGTAGTAAACAGTTCCACCAAAAATAGTTGGTATTGCTGTAGCCTTTCTATATCTATTATTCGCATCTCCTTTTGGATTTTTATTAAATTCTGGGTTATCAAGTTTAAATATCCATCCAAGTCTTCCTGCCCCAGGACAATCCTCCATTCTGTTCCTACCTCTTGTATAACCACAATCAGCTAGATCTGGGAATTTGTCATCAACAATAGGTGCGTTTGCAATCGCTTTAAGAGCTCCTTCTGTAAAATTAGAATTTCCATTTTCATCTGCAGAGGATGCTTTTGGAACTTTGATTTCACCATGAATAAAATTCGGAAAGTCTACATCTCTAATACCAAATAATAAGTTATCCATTCCATCAATCCTAGCACCAACATCTCTAAAATCACCAGTTCCACCAAACAACCATAAATTTCTTGTACTTTGACCATATGCAGCTTCCATACCAAAGTAACTCACTCTTTGATTTATATCGTTTGCATTTATATTAAATAAGGTTCTTTGATCAAATATATCAATTTCTGAATTGTCCTTTTGCTGATTTGTTAAATTAATCTTTGTAACTTTTCCTTCTAAATCATTAATGTAAACCATAGCACCTCTCCAAGGCACGCCTCTAAATGTATCAGGAGTCACAACAACAGGATCACCAGTAACAGAATTGATTATACCGTTATCAGGTACATCAGCAATTTTTATTGGACCTAGGTTATCATCAGACCCAAATATAGCCCCTCCATTGTTGGCTGGATCCTCAAGGTCAACTAAAAACAGATTAGAACCTATGCCGTTAGTAGCACCAAAGCCGCCGGGTAAAACGGCTACATAGTTATCATCGTTTAAAGAACCACTTTTTGTTGTTGGTATTCTTACTATTCTTGGGGTTGCCCAAGTCTCACCTAGCATAGAGTAATCATACTCTATATTCTCTGCTTCCAGTCCTGCAGGTAGCATAATTGTGAAAGGAACATCTTCTTTATCTGAAGTTAAGCCTGTACTTGCATTATAAACCATTTCAGAAGAGAAGGTAAATTCAACTTCACTGCCCTGTCTATTTACTTTTGCAACTGGGACCTCTGTAATTGATCCGTCTTTTTCAAAAATCACAGTAAATTTAGATGCATCTACTGTAGTCAAATTTTCTAAAGAATCAGTAATAAAAGTGAATGTTAATCCTGAGTAACATGCGCTACCATCATCATAGCTAGCATTAAAAAATTTCGCATCTGTGCCGACATCTGAATTTGACATACATGAAGATTTTGTATCTCTATTAGTGAAATCATCTCCATCGGCATCTAAAAGTATATCTGCATCTCGCGCTTGTTGTTCGATTCTTCTTGCAGTAATAGCTTCTAAAGATTGGTCTATGCTTAAAGTTTCACTTCCATAAGGATAAGCAGTAATCATTCCATTTTCATCTGAATGTAAAACTCTTCCATTTGCTCTATCATTGTAAATGGAATACATATGAATAGGATTTTCCGGATCTGTAATATCTAAAACTGAGAATCCAGGTCCACCTCTTCCATATGGAATAAATAAAATCGTATGCCAGCTTTTTGAGTCTTCTTCCATAATATTTCCTGCGTCACCTAATCTAAATCCTTTTATATAAACATCGTGAACAACTGGCGATCCGTCAACTGCAAAGATAGCATTGGTACCTCCTCTTCCTTGCCCGAGAACATCATTTAATCCCTCATTTACTATAGTCGGTAATTTTGCAGCAATGAATGGGGGAACAAATGCCCAAAGTTCTTCACCAATATTTCCACCATATCTTATTTTTCCTGTACCAGTTCTTACTGCGTGAAGTGCTCCATCATTTGCACCAAAATACATTACATCATCTCGAACAACAGTTCTTGCCCAAGTATCATAATTATTAATATATCTCCAGTACGCCTCTTGGTGTGTAGATGTGAAATTTGTATTTGCTTTAGGTCTTCCAACTTCTATAATTTGTGAATGGTAAATATCTCCAAGAACTGATGCTCTCACATTATTAGTATTATCACAGCCTCCGTAAGCAAAATAATCTTTTCCTCTTACAAAATTAATTAGTCCTTTAATATCATCAGCGTTAGTATCTAAACCTTCAACGTTTGCAAGCTTAGGTCCACAATACGAGGAAGAGTTATGAAAATTTGGAACAACATCACCAAAAAGACCAAATAGTCCATTCAAAGTATCAACTTTATCTTCAGTAAAATTATTATAGTCTGATGTATAATCTAAACCTTCATATACAGTCCAAATATCTCTATTATCACTTAATGCCTGCCCCTGAATTATTTTTGCAACATCGTAAACACGTTGATCAGCCACATCATCTACAATTGTTCCATCTTCTCTTACATGCTTTCTTATAAGTGTACCTTCCCATTCACCGTGTAATGCATATTTAAATTGTGCTTGAAATAAACTTCCACCTTCTTCCCCAGATAATTCTGCGGTAATAGATGGAGCTGTAAATGACAATCTGCTCGCCACTATTCTTTCAATCTCACTTTTTAATTTAGTCAATAAATCACCAGGAGTTTCAGCATCTATTCTATCTCTGCAATCAGAACTATTTTCACTATCGCAAGTACCTGCAATAGCAATTTCTTGGAATTTTGTCTTTCCTCCTTCGCTGATATCTTTGCCATAAGCAATAACTAAAGTTTTGACACCTCTCTCAAGTCTTAAATCTCTTATTTTTTGTTCAGCATAATCATGGTTTCTCCACGCACCATCACCAATTACAATTACATAATTTTGTTGGCATTCTATTCTTTCAGATGCGTTCTGTGGAGCTAATTGTTTACCCTCTCTATCTACAACCTTATCATCAGAGTAATAACCATATGCAAGTTGCGCAAAAGCTCTAGCATCAGTTCCAAATCTAATACCTTTTGGTTTTAAGGTGTTAAGTCTATTAATTATAAGTTGAGAGTTATTTTTATCTATACCCACTCTTATACAAGAGTTATTAGTGCATTGAGCTGTTCTTCCTTGTGGATGATCGCCTTTCCATCCACCATGTTGATAATAATTGCAATTTGGGTTGCATTGCACATGCTTAGGTGCACCTGGTTTCTTCTTTTCGCAGTTACATGCATAATCACCATTTTTTATCCATAAGCTGCTTGCCTTACCAGTTTTTTTTACTTCTACTTCTCCAGCATTCCATTCACCAAATCCAAATCGAGCGCCTTGTAATAAAGAACTGTCCGTCACTACTGCTCTTATGGCTTTGATCGCCCCGTCAATCCTACTTAATCTACTAGATCCCATTTCATCAACCCATTTAATTCTGTCTGCGCTAACATCATATTCCTGTATAGAAACTTTATCACCACCAGTCCAAACTCTATCTGTTCCTACAAACAAGGCATTTGTTCTAAACATGTTAATTAATGTACTTTCATCATCGTTAGCCGCCGCAGCAGGCGTTTGATTGTTGTCGTCAGCACCACCAATTATAATACTCTGTGTTAAAGTATTTTTATCACTTGAAATTGTTAGCTTTTGCAGTGAGCTTGAGTTTGCACTTGAAACATACATTACATTTGTATCCTGAGGATCAATTTCTATTTGAGAGGCTGTATTATAATCTGATTTTCCTGGAGCTCTTTCAAATTTATAAACATCTCCATCTACAGTATAATTATCACCATCTTTTTTTAATTTTATTCTATATATAAATCCATTAGCTGATGAATATAAATACTCTCCATTAAGATCTATGGTCATTGAAGTAGTGTGCTGAAGGGCCTGTCTATATTTGTCATTTAAATTATATTGTTTAACAGTTCCAGTAGTCAAATTTTTTGAATACAATTTTAAATCATGTCTATAAGAATTATTTTTACATCTTTTATGATTTTTATACTTAAAGCACCATATCTCCATAGATGAAATTAGAAGGTGATCCTCTCCACCAATTGATCTGATTGTTAAAGATTTAGGATGAAACTTATCTTTTTTTTTAAAATGAGTTCTACCCAATTCACTACCCCATATGATTTCTAAACAATTTCCATCTGCATCCATCCCGATTACTTTAGCGTCTGGACCTGAAACATATATAGCCTCACCCGTGTGATCTTTTACATTTGATGCTTTGGCCATAGCTGTAACTGTTGAAAAGCCATAAGGTTGGCTCGTACCATACTCTAAAGCACAAGTAGTAATAGTTTTATTTGCACGGACTGATCCGTTGGTACCAAAATCCCTATCAAATTCCTCATCATCATAATTCATTTTAACGATGCCACCATTATTCATTTGCCCAACAAGAACATCGCCGCTATTTAATAAAACAACATCGCCTACAACTTCTAAGGTGTCTCCTCCCAATGGATTTGCATTCATACTAGCTGAGGTATCTAAAAGTATAAGTATATTCGCTGGAATATCTCCTGCTCCAGATCCCGGTGGCAAAGGTTTAGCAATTCCAACTCCAGTAATATTTAAGAGTGAAATTAAAAAGCCTATAAAAATTATTTTAAATTTATTTATCATTAAAAATATGAATAAAAGAATTTTTCATTTGTTATTAGTAACTCCTCTGCCAATTTTAATTTTTCCTTCACATAAAGTTTATCATAAATGTAGAATTTTCCCGTTACTTTCCAACTAGCTCCCCCATTTGTATCTATAGGGCTAATTTTTTCCACTTCTTGGATTTTAAAATTTTTTTTAACATAATAATAGATCAAATTATCTTCATTAAAATTCTCCTCATCATAGGTGAAGTTTTTAAATTTAATGCCTATTACCTCATCATCTTTTATATAAACTTGCATAATCCCACCATTCATCCCACTATCAGGACACACGTAATTTGTTTCTTGTTCGTAATAATCAAGATAAGTTTCTTCAATTATGCTACCTTTTTCTAAACCCATATCATTAAATATTTTTTCAACATTATCACCTATATCGAATTCTAATTCACATTCGCTAGACATTGAATATGACGTAGATAATAGGAATATAAATATTAAGAGTTTAAAATTAATTTTTTTGATCATACGTTAATATGGCATAACAGTCATTGAAGTCAAAGGGACTATAATGTTCACCCTGGTCATATTTCGGTTAAACATTAAACCACATCCATATACTTTGTAGGCTGAGCCTTGTCTTGCCATATCAGCAGCTGATGCGGTTCTGACACTTCCACCCATAACTGTGCCTCCACGAAAAGTTGAATAGCCGACATGTTGGATAAAAAATGTATATCTAAATCTTCTTAAATATTCCCTTTCTTGCTCTAATACTCTTGCCTGTTCTGCTGCAGAAAATCCTAAACGAGGCGTATTAAGTTCAATTAAATGATTAGCTGTAACAATTGGGCCAACAATATTCCAAAAATCTCCAAGTCTTGGATGATCATCTGGTAACTCATATGCAATTTTAATTGGGGGATCTGATGTTTTAAAATTTTTGAAACTTTGCATACATAACGACATGTTGTTCCTATCTATTTCGACATTATTATACATGATTCCTTTTCCCCAATCATTTCTTGCTAAACTTATTGGTGCATCATCCTCAACTGCAATTTCTCCAAATTCTAAATTATCTTTGTAATCATCAAATTTTGTTTTCCTTGCACTCTTTAACTGTGTAAGTTCAATTGTCTCTTCTTCAGTCTTGGCACAACTAGCAAGATCTTCGTCATCACGCTCACATCTATTTCTCCAGCTACTATCAAAGAAATCATCACCTACTTCATCATAAACTAAATCATCCTTGGATGAGATCCAGTGTCCCAAATAATTATCAACAATATATTTTTCACCTTCTATTAAAGCAGTTTCTGCAACATAAAAAGTTTGTTGATACTCGTCACTTGTATTATTGTTTTTATGATCTCCAGAGGCTACTACAATTAATGCTCCACCCATCAAAGACATAACTAGCAAAAGGACAAGTGATAAAACTAAAGCGAAACCTTTTTCAGAATTTTGTCTCATTAAATATCTCCTCCTCCAATATTTCTTGTATGTACAGTCAGAAAAATTGTGTCTCTATGAAATCTGGTATCAATTTGTTTAGTTCTCTCATCTGTAAAAGATTTTACCATTCTATTAATTTTATTTTTGAAATATCCTTTTTGTGAAGACGATCTAAAAGTTAATCTTAAATCTATTGTTCTTATACTCATTATTTTTTCCATATTTGAAGGTTGAGCTTCAACCATCACTCCATTTTCATCTAACGCTATAAATTCCATATCTTCTAAGTATTCTCGAACTAGTTCTGCACGATAACAATCTAGACACTCACCACTTTCAGAGTCATGAACCCATTCTCCACCAGTGTCATCACCCAATGGTTGGATCCAACTACTTTTAGATCTATATAATCCGTAATATTTTGTTGGATCCTCCTCGTTTACCCCATATTCTTTGCTAGATACTCTTTGCATCGGCACAGCATAATAAGTAATTTTATATCTTTTGTAAGGTTGAGCAGTATCTCCTTCAACAAAGTCTCCATAAACAATGTGAATTCTATCGCAACAAAAATCATCTGGATTATGTTTTCCATCTAAACCATCCACATACGATCCTCCAAGATCAAACTGAGGCTCAATATCTGAGTAATTTAATGTATTCTTATAAATTATTATTGGCGCATGACTATCATCTCTAGTTTCCTCTGTATCACCAGCCACAAATTCAAGATAATCTCTTTTTGGATAGTCTGTATTTGCATTTGAAAAAGTACCATAATGATACTTAAAGCCTGCCAATCTAATATCTCTCATCATTAGTGTAACAATGTCTCTACCTGATCTACTTATTCCAGCTACATCACTTACTTGACTGTATGAATTGCTTACTACCGTATAGGTCGTAAACATTGCTGCCATCATAATCGCAGAAATAACTACTCCAATTAGAATTTCGATTAATGTAAATCCAGTAATATTATTTTTATATCTAGCCACCGAACCCCTCTAGTTCATCATCATCTCGATCACCTTCTGATGAAATATAATCTGAATAAGTATTTTTAATTTTATAATCTGATTGAAAATATAAAAATTTTCTTTTTTTACCATCGTTCAAGTTTATTTGAATTCTTCCAACATACATTGCTTCATCATAAATATTAGGATTAAATATTTGACAATCCCAAATACACATTTCAAACATATCAACAGTTTTAAAATCTTTTTTGCTTTTGCACCGTATTGATCTATCTTCTCCTAACATACGTGTCCATTTGATCACTTTATTATTTACAACATTTTCGTCTGTTTGAGCTCCTGGTCCATGAATTGGTTTTAAATTATCTTTGGTGTAACCGCTGGCGGCTCTTTGATCACAATTATCAAATTTTAGTGATCCAGGTGTAACTGTTCCAGCTGTATAGGCGTGGTTACTCCAACCTGGATTATCCCCCATTTCTGGTTCTTCTCCCCCTGTTGATGTTGAGCATTGAGGCCTATTTCCTCTTGAAAGCGCCATATAATATTCTGAAAATTTGAGACACCTAACGTCCTCATCATCTTTATTAATAAAAGCTTTTCCATCCTTGAAAAAAATCTCTTCCTTATCTACGTTATTCAAACCGCCTATCGAATCTTTATAACCGATAAAACCCTCAGCTATCATCGATGATAAGAAGTTTGCTTTGGTTCTTTCACCAGAAGTATTTATGGAAGTTACAGAAAAATTTACCATTTGAAATATGGCTATAAAACCTATTCCTATCAGAGCAGTTGATATCAATGCTTCTATTATAGTCAGTCCTTTTTGCTTAATATTTTTCATTTATTGAACTATCCATTGACTTGAATTTGAATTCCATTTCTCTAATTTAACGTTACCAAATCTTGACCAGCTAACAACATAAATAATGTCGTCATCGTCATCGTCATCGTCATCCGCTTCCTCTGGTTGAGCACCCCCTTCTTCTGTCTCAGTTAAGTCGATGTCCTCTCCTTCTGGGTCCTCACAAGTTTCAGTATTACGGGAACAAATAAAAATAGTTTCAACTACTTCCGCGTTATCACCAAAATCTAAACCACCACTAAATAAAGAGCCATCTTTCGAAAAACATACAACACCATTTGTTATATCGACTTTAATTTCATCTGTTTGATAAAATCTGACCTCTGCATTTTGTCTATCAGTACCAAAATGATCCCAGTAATCTTCAGCAAGATCGCCAGATAGACATACATCTGTACCATCTCGAAAAACTCTTGTTGCAATGTTGGCCATAAGCATTCCGTTAGTACTAAAAGATACATTGGCTCCTGTAACGTCTACTTGAAACTGTCCAAATCCATATAGTCCCCTTTGAACTTGAGAGGTAATACTAGTTACTATATCTCTTACTCTTTCTGCTTCAGCTCTTACTACTCTGTCTTTATTCCAAGAATTAAAATTTGGGATACCTATTGCTGAAATTATTCCTACAAGTGAGAGAACAATTATTACTTCTAAAATTGTAAATCCTTTAACTTTCTTTGGTGTTGAGTGCATCAATTTTTCCTGCTTGAGCTAGATTCTCCAACGATTTTGTCATCGTGATCATTCCATCTTTTACTGCAGTCTGCATGATGCTTGGTATTTGATGAATTTTTGCTTCTCTGATTAAGTTTTGTATTGGAGCATTACATTTCATTACTTCAAAAGCACCAACTCGACCGAGTCCATCTTTGGTTTTTAATAATCTTTGAGTTACAACCATTTTTAAAGATGTTGATAATTGTGCACGTATTTGAGCTTGTTGCTCTGGAGGAAATACGTCAATAATTCTGTTAATTGTATTGGGTGCTCCACTAGTGTGAAGCGTTCCAAATACTAAATGCCCAGTTTCTGCAGCAGTTAAAGCCAAACTTACAGTTTCTAAATCTCTCATCTCACCAACCAATATAACGTCAGGGTCTTCTCTAAGAGCAGCCTTTAATGCGCTTGCAAAGGATTGTGTTTGTTTTCCTACTTCTCTATGAGAGACTATACTTTTTTGGTCGGTATGTATGAATTCTACTGGATCTTCTACTGTTATAATATTAGCAGTTCTTGTTTTATTGATTTCATTAACAATTGCAGCCAGTGTAGTTGATTTTCCAGATCCAGTTGGTCCAGTGACCAATACTAATCCTTTGTGCATATCAATTATATCATAAAGAACATCTGGCAAATCAAATTGACCCATCTCTGGTATTTTGCTTTCTACACGCCTTAATACCGCTGCTGGACCATTTAAGGTTTTATAGAAATTAGCTCTAAATCTTAATCCACTTATAGTAACAGCAGAGTCTAATTCGTGGGTGTCTTGAAATTTTTTAGTTTCATGCTCATTACAATTTGTAGTCATCATATCGATTAGATCCTGTGGTTTAACTACAACATCCTTAACCATTATGATTTCTCCAGTTTGTCTATAAGCAAGTGGAGAGCCTGATCTAATATGAAAATCAGAAATTTTTTTATTGTTTTTGGCTAATTCTTCTAATTTTTCAAACATTTTATTATTTATTCACAGATATTATAAAAAAACAATAATATAGTTTCATCAAATTAACCAGAATAGGTCGTTGTTTGATCTAATTTAAAATATTGATTTGTAATATAGTTTGGCTTGAGCACCAAAGGTCTCTTGGCTTGAATAAAGACCATCTAAATTAATAGAAAATAAACTATTGTCTAAAGGTTGAAATTCATAATCTAATCCAGCAGTGATAGTAATTTCTCTTGATAAATCATCATCTGCTTGATACTCCGCTAATACATTGTTAACACGAAACTCTTGAGTTTCTTCCATAATTGCTTCTCTGAAATCAGCTAGCCAATTGAAATATAATTTTGATTTATCATCACTTAAAATCAAATATTCATCGCTGAATGCTATTGATGCGTTTATAAAATCCTTTTTTTCCCATTTGTAAAAGTGACTTTCTTCATGTTTAGGAGTGAAGCTGTAACCTATGGAATAACTAATGTCAGGTATCATATCATTTAAAAACTTAGTTCCTAAAACAGCATCATAATTAAAATACTCATCCTCTATATCTAAAAATCCGCTAGTGGTTGTGTTTGTAAGAATTCTTCTTGTACTTTTATTTAACGTTACTCCGATTACGAAAAAAGTTTCAGAATTTGAATTAAATTTTGTTTGTTTTTCATCTGACAGCAGACCAGCCGATAAACTAATACGATCTATGTTATGATCTTTAGCAAATTCTTGTCTTCCAGTTTCAATAGATAATATCTGATTTGAGTTTTGTCCAGGTTGAATTATGTTTGCTCCAGCTCTCAAATTATTATGTTCCAATCTGAACGATTCTTTTTCTCCTTGTCTTTTTTCAAAAGATGTAAACATCTCTGTCCATGCATCTTCTTGATTTAAATATTGTTCGCTTCTTTTATATTTGCTGATTGACTTTCTTAAATTAATTGATTTGTGTCCAAGTTGCTCATCTAAAATTTCATTTCCTCCCTGTGCTACTGAACCAACAGAGCCTTTGACTATAATATTTCCATCAAGATCTTCTAAATCATAAGTTCCTATACCTGAAGTATTATAATAATATGATCGTCCCATACCGTGGTTTACTTTTATCATGTGGCCAGAGCCTGAGATATTGATCTTTCCAATAACTATACCCTCATCTTTTAAGTTTAGTGTTGCTCCAGTATCTCCTGACATACCAATTGAATTTACATTTGGACTATCTTTATTTTCAATTTTTCCGCTGTTATTTAAAGTAGCACCACCCCCCAATAAGATAACTGCACCTTCAGAAGTATGATAAATATGTCCACCGCTATTATTATTTATAGTTACGTTCGTAGAATCATCATGACTTTTAATTGTATTAGTCCCACCATCAGTATTGTCGACATCATTAGCAAAAATTGTTCCATAGTTATGAATAGTGACACCGTCAGTCGACGCGCCAAACATGGAGATAGTGTTTGTATTTGCTTCAATTACTCCACCGCTATTATTTGTTAATGTACCAGTTGTTGCGTCAGTTAAATTAATAGCCTTGGAAGATGCTGATTTGATTGTTCCACTGTTGGTTATAGTTAAGCCAGAAGCGGCATTACCATTAATAGGATTTGATTTACCTCCTGTCGTTTCTACAGTTGAACCGGCCTCAATAATAACTGTTCCATTATCCTGTCCATTAATGTTAATCATATTATTTAGTGAATTTCTTAATGTAGATGAATTAGATATTGTTATAGTTGTATCTGCTGAAGTAAAAGTTTGTTTGGCGGTAGTAACCCCACCATCATCAATATCGATTGAATAAGCCAAATTTTGATGGATTATGACGAAAAATATAATTTTAATTAGGTGCTTTAAATTTTTACACATAAGAGCGATTTATAGTAAATTTAGCTTTAGTTTTCATCTTTTAAGTTTAATTGAATAATGTCTACTTTTGGCGTTTTATCTATTAAATTCTTAATTATTCAATTACCTCAAGTTCCTGAATTATGCTCACAATCTTTTTGCCACTAATCACGGCGTTAACTCTTGCACATTCATAATAAGCGAACGAAGTTTCTTCTGCTATTTCTTTCATCTCCAAACATCTTGACCTGTTTTCTGTATACAAATGTTCTGTCAATTCTGGAGGATCACCCAAATACATCATGAGACCGATGACTTCACCCTCTTTCTCAAAACCTGCTTTCTCCTCTATTTCTGATACACGATTATCAACACCAATCTCAAAATCTTTAAATGCAACAAAACCTTTGTACGCAACAAAGGCTAAAATTAAATAGAAGATGAACTTAATTTTACTCATTTAAACCATTAATTATTTAGTCTCTTTAAAAACTAAACACACACCATTATTGCAATATCTTTTTCCAGTTGGCAAAGGTCCATCATCAAAAATGTGTCCGTGATGGGCATTGCAATTTTTACAGTGATACTCTGTTCTTGCATAACCTATTAAATGGTCAGTTTTAGTCTCAAATACATCTGGTAGTGATTGAAAAAATGATGGCCAACCTGATCCACTTTCATACTTAGTTTTTGAGTCAAATAATTTTACATCACAATTTGCACAGTGATAACTTCCCTCTCTTTTTTCATTATTTAACTCGCTTGAATTTGGTGGTTCAGTACCATCTTCAAACATAACTAATTTTTGTTCTGCAGTTAAATTTGAGTTCTTTTTACTCATTCTATTAAACTAATTTAGCACATGATTGATGTAAATAAGAATGTAATTCTACAAGCTTTTTGGCGTCTTTATTATACCCGCCACCTAAGACACCACAAAGAGGTATTCTTTTAGAAAAAAAGTTTTCAGTAACAATTTCATCTCTTTTTTTAACTCCCTCATCAGAAATTTTTAATTTTCCAAGTCTATCATTAAAATGAATATCGACACCTGCTATATAAAAAACAAAATCAAAATTTTCATCGTTTAGTTGTTTAATATAAAACTTTAGTATCTTAAGATAATCCTGATCTTCCATATTATCATATAAATCAACATCAAGATCACTAATAGATTTTTTAGCTGGATAATTTGTTTTTGAATGCATACTAAAAGTAAAAACATTTCGATTATCTTTAAAAATGTCAGCACTTCCATTACCTTGATGGACATCTAAATCTAAAATCAAAATTCTTCCGGCTAAACCTCTATCCAGTAGGTATTTTGCAGCAACAGCTACATCGTTAAAAACACAATAACCAGCACCACCATTAAAATTTGCATGATGACTTCCTCCTGCTGTATTACAGGCTAAACCATAATTTATCGCCAGTTTGGATGCCAACACTGTACCCCCTGTTGCCACCAGAGATCTTTTCACCACGCTATCAACTAAAGGGAAACCAATTTTTTTTACACTTTTTTCATCTAATGTTTTATTTTTGATATGTTTGATATAACTTTCAGAATGAGCCCTTTTAAGAGTTTCATCAGAACAAGGGTAGGGAGTATAAAAACTTTTAACTAATTTTTTTTTAATTAAATAGTCAGCTAATTCACCAAATTTATTAATTGGAAATCTATGATCATCTCCAATCTTTGCAAAATAATCTTTATGATTAATTATAGGTAGTTTCATGCTTAAATAAGGGTATTTTTATAAATAGAGTTTACACCTATTTTTTTAAGAAATTTAAAATTACTTTTTTTAAGTATTTGTTTAATTTTTTTACTTTTATTTCTAGCAGAATTATTATGATCTAAAATTTCTATACAAATTAAATTTATCTCATATTTCTTAAAATCGATACTTTTAATAACCTCATATTCTAAACCTTCTAAATCGATGTTCAAAAAATCTACTTTTTTAAAATTATATCTTTTTAAAATGTTATTAATATTGTCTGTTTTTATTTTTTTTTCTTTGAAATCTTTTTTATTGATCAGAAAATTTTTTTTAAGGAAATTTAAGTGATTTATATCTAGCGTATTTAAAGGAGAAAAATCATCTACAAAATATAGTTTTTTATTAGTTTTTTTGTCACTTATTGCACAATTAATATTGATATCCTTGGATCTAAAAAAATTAAATAACTCAATTGTGATGGGATTCAAATCTACATTAATTCCTCTCCAATTTTTCTTATAAAACTGAAATGTATTATTGTGCCTTGTTGGATGAAAACAACCAAGATCTACAAATTTTCCCTTATAATCATTTTCAAAGAAACTATTAATGTATTTATCTTCATTAAATTGAGAACCACCTTTAAGATACTTAAAATTTCTTAAGTATATATTGTAAAAAAAATAAATTTTTCTTAAAAAAAGAATTTTTGAGTTAAGTAAAAACTTAAAACTTCTTATTCTCATTTAATAACCCTAATAGGATTATTATTTACACATGACTCAAGCGCTTCGATCATTTGATTATAAAAAATACTATAGTTTTCAGCTGTTACATATCCAATATGAGGAGTTAATAACGCATTAGGTAAAAACCTCAATTTATTATTTTCTGGAAGTGGTTCTTTCTCATAAACATCAAGGCCTGCTCCAGCTATTTCATTTGTTGATAAAGCTATTATCAAGTCATCCTCATTTACAATTGGACCTCTAGAGGTGTTGATCAAAAATGATGTTTTTTTCATTTTGTCTAATTCTTTTAAAGTAATACAATTTTTATATCTTTCTCCTCCTTGTACATGTATGGATAAAAAGTCAGAGTTTTTAATTAAATCATCTTTTGATGAAGGAAGAACATCTAATTCTTTACAGGTATCTAAATTCAAATTTTCACTCCAGGCCATCACTTGCATGCCAAAAGCTTTTCCAATTTTAGCGACCTCAGACCCTACTCTCCCTAATCCAATTAAACCTAAAATTTTTCCCTTCAATTCCACTCCAACAGTTGTTTGCCAGTAACCTTGGTACATATTATCAATTTCCTCTTTTAAATTTCTTGCTAATCCTAATATTAAAGTCCAAGTTAATTCAGGAGTTGGATTAATATTCATATCAGTCCCACAAACAATAATTTTTCTCTTTTTTGCTGCCTCTAAATCAATTGATTTATTTTTTAATCCACTTGTTACAATAAATTTTAATTTAGAAAGATTGTCTATTAAGTTTTTAGTGATAGGAGTTCTTTCTCGCATTATTAATAATGCTTCAAAATCAGATAATTGTTCTATTGCTTCGACTTCATCATTAAATGGTTCACTAAAAATTTTAAATTCATATTTTCCTGATAATTTCTCAAGATCAACAAACTGCTGAGAAATATTTTGATAATCATCTAAAATTGCTACTTTAAGCATTTTTAATTTCCTTATTTGATAAAAATAAACCTAATATAATTAAAATTGCACCAATCAAGTGAAAAAATTTAAATTGCTCATTATAAAATAGTATTGCCATTATTGTACTGAACAACGGAATTAAAGATAAAAAAATACCAGCTCTATTTGCACCAATGATAGAAACGGCACCCGCCCAACAATAGTAAGATCCTATACTAGGAAAAAGAGCTAAAAATATCAAAGTGTAGACTATATTTATATCGAACTTAATTAATTCTCCATTAGAGTATTCATATAAAAATTGAGGCAACACAGTTATCAAACCAAATGTACAAATAACATGAACTAAAGTTAATAACGGAAGCGTAAATTTTTTTTTCTTTAAGAGAGTTGAATAAACTCCCCACGTGATAACACCTCCTATCATTATCAAATCGCCTTTATTAAAATTTAGGGAAAACAAAATGTCCAACTTAAGTCTGGTAATAATCGCCAGAATACCACACACTGAAATTATAAGCCCTAAAATTTGATACTTATTAGTTTGTTCAACTTTAAATAAAAAACAAAGTAAAATTATTATAGCTGGAATAGCTGTATTAAAAAGAGATGCATTAATGACTTGGGTATGAATTAAAGATAAGTAAGTAAAAGAATTAAACAAACCAACACTTGTAAAACCTAAAAAAAACAATAAAGGTAAATTATTTAAAATCGTATCTTTATATTTAATTATTTCTTTAAAAGTAAAAGGTAACAATATAATCCAAACAAGAAGCCAACGATAAAACACTAAAGTTAGAGGAGGTATCTCAACCATGAAAGCATACTTGCCAACCATAAAATTACCTGCCCAGAATAAAGTTGCGCATACCAGCATGATATATGCTTTGGTATTTTGCATTTTACTAATTGAATCTTGTTGAGCTATAAGGGGCTAAATTTAAATTGGTGTTTTCTTTAGCTATCATTCCGGAGACAATCTTTCCAGATATTGGTCCTAATGTCCATCCCAAATGATGATGACCAAAACAATAGAATACATTTTTATGATTTTTTGACGGACCCATAACTGGTAAAAAGTCGGGTAATGTTGGTCTAAATCCTAACCATTCATCTTCATGATCGGGTAAATCTCCTAACATGTACTTAGCGTTATTAATCAAATTTTTAATACGAGATTTTGATAAGGGATTTTTCAATCCACCAAACTCGACAGTACCTACAACTCTTAATCCTTGTTCCATTGGAGTAATTCCAAATCCTCGATTTGAAAAAATAACTGGTCTTTGTAAAAGATGGTCGCAATCTTTAAAGTGAACATGATAACCACGCTCGGTATCTAAAGGTATTTTTTCATCTAAATTATCAGTTAATTTTTTTGAAAAAGCTCCACAGGCTATCACCAATTTATCAAATAAAAATTTATCTGTATCAGTTTTTAATATTGGTTGTTCATCTTGAAAGTCTATACTTTTAACATCCGTTTTTTTAAATTGCCCACCCTTTTTAAGAAATAAATCAAAAAATTTAAGCAGGATTTTTTTTGGATTTCTTGCATGTCTTGCGTAAGGATAATAAACACCAGCATGATAAAATGGTTTTATATTAGGCTCTAAATCGTGAATTTCTTTTTTATTTACAAGTTGTTGCTGAACTCCTAATTCCTTTCTAACATTAATTTCTAATTCTCTACTTTTTAAATCTTGATCGTTCCAAATATACAAAATTCCTTTGTTTTCGACTAAACCTTCAATATCAACTTCATCAAATAATTCATCATAGGCTGGTAAGGCTAAATCTAAAATTTGATGCATATTTTTTGCAGTGTGCATCATTTTATTTTTTGTGGTGTTCAATATAAATTTCATAAACCAAGGGATCATTTTTGGAACATAGTTCCATTTAAGAGCAAGAGGTCCTGTTGAGCTCATTAGCATAGCGGGAACGTCCAATAAAATATCAGTTCTATTTAAAGACAATGAAGCATAGGGAGAAAAATGACCAGCATTTCCATATGACGCTACAGGGCTTCCTGGATTTTCTCTATCAAATATCGTTACATCAAAACCTTTTTTCTGCAAAAATAAAGCATTAGAGATTCCTTGAATACCAGCTCCAACAATACCTACCTTAAGTTTATTCATCCGAAGACTATATAATGAAATATTAATTAAGATTAAGCGACAAATTATACTTATGCAATGGATTGTTGACTATGAGTTTTGGCACTCATCACAATTCCAAATCCTATCATTGTGGCTAACATTGATGAACCACCATATGACATTATCGGTAAAGGTGAACCTACAATAGGGAGTAGACCTAAAACCATGCTCATATTTATTACAACATATATAAAAATTGATGTTCCAAAGCTGTAACAAAATAATTTTGCAAAATAACTTCTAGAAAGCGCACCTATTCTGATAACTCGGTAAATTATTATACTATAAATCAAAAGTAACAAAACTGACCCTATAAAACCAAATTCTTCCGAAAAAAGGGTAAATATAAAATCTGTATGTTTCTCAGGTAGAAATTCTAGATAGCTTTGTGTTCCTTTTAAAAAACCTTTACCAGTGAAACCTCCTGATCCAACAGCAATTTTAGATTGGATAATCTGATAACCGGCTCCTAGAGGATCTCTATCTGGGTTTAGAAAAGTTAATACTCTAAGTTTTTGGTAAGGTTTTAGAAAAGAAATGATAATTGGCAAAGAAATGATTGATAGTAAACAAGAATAAAAAAAATATTTATGATTTAATCCAGCAAACCACAATACAACTATTCCACTTATTGCAATAAGTAATGAAGTACCTAAATCTGGTTGTATAATTACTAAACTCATTGGAACGAATATAATTATTAAGGAAAAAAATAGACTATAAAAAGAGTTAACATGTTGCGCTTTCATTCGATGAAAATATTTTGCTAGGCATAAAATAATAAAAATTTTCATCAATTCAGATGGCTGAATATTTAAAAAATATAAATCAATCCATCTTTTAGATCCTGATGCAGTAATACCAAAATTTATAGTCCAAATTAACATTCCTAAAATAACTGCATAAGATAAATAACCAAGAGAGAACCAAAATTTTATGTTGATAAATGAAATCACAAGCATCATTGAAAAGAAAACAATAAATTTTATGAAATGACTTCTTGTATGAAATAAAACTTCACCCCCGTCAGTAGAATACATTGTTGCAAGACTAATAAATCCAAGAATTAGAAGACATGATAAAAGGATATAATCTAAATTTCCAAATTTTTGGAAAAAACCATTTTTGTTATTTAATCTTCTGTATTGGTACATTAGATATCCAAATATTTTTTGTTATCGTAATTTTTTCTAATTTCGTGTCTATCAATAATCATTTTAAATAATTTTTTAGCTAAAGGAGCTGCAACAGTTCCTCCAGAGCCACCATGTTCTATAATTATGCTTAACGCATACCTTGGGCTTTTATAAGGCCCAAATGCTACATATAAAGCATGATCTCTCTCTTCATAAGGAATTTGAAATGTTTTAAGATCTAACTCACGATCTAGTTTAGTTATTTTCTTTACCTGTGAAGTTCCAGTTTTTCCAGCAAATCGATATTTAGGATCATCCAAACGAGATCTGTAAGAAGTTCCTCTCACTTCATTTGTAGAACTAAACATTGCATCTTGAACAATTTTAATATTTCGAGACTTTTTATATAATGGCGTAAACTTATCTGCATACTGATTGTCATCATTTGCCACTATTTTAGGATAAATTTTGTATCCACCATTTGCTATTTGAGCAGTCATTAAACATAATTGTATTGGAGTTGTTTGAATAAATCCTTGGCCAATACCAGTAATTATTGTTTCACCAAGCACCCAATTTCTTCCTAATGCATTTTTTTTCCATTCTGTATTAGGAACTAAACCCTTCTTTTCATTATCGAATATATTTTTAAAAACTTTCTGCCCTAATCCAAATTTTTTTGCAGTAACACTTAACCGATCTACACCTAATCGCCTTGCGACCTCATAAAAATATGTATCACAAGATTGCTTCATCGCTTCTCTTAAGTTTACAAATCCGTGTCCTTCTTTTTTCCAACAATGATAAGTTTGCCCGTACAATTCTAAAGGATTTTTGTGACCTTTACATTGAACTGTAAAATCTGGTTTAATAATTTCATTTTCTAAAGCAGATAAGGCAACTATCGGTTTTATGGTTGATCCTGGTGAGTAATTTCCTGATAATGATTTATTTACTAGAGGTTTCATTGGATTGTTTCTTATCAGTTGCCATTCATCTTGGCTTATTCCAAAGACAAAAGAGTTGGGATCAAAGGATGGGGAAGAATGCATTGCAATAATTGCACCTGTATAAATATCCATTACGCATATCGATCCAGCTTTTTCTTTAAGTAACTCATTTGTTAACTCTTGAATTTTTGTATCAATTGTAAGTTTGATTGTTTCTCCCTTATCTCCTTTTTGAAATGCTAATTGACTAATCCTTCTACCATAAGCATTAACCTCATATCGCTCCACAGAATTTGATCCAATTAGTTTCTGTTCAAATGATTTTTCTAAACCTGTTTTTCCAACTTTTAATCCAGGCACAAATTTTTCTTTTATATTTTCATTTGTTAAAAGGTCATTTTCATTAGCCTGGCTTACATAACCCAAAACATGAGTGAAGTTTTCTTTATACGGATAATCTCTTGATATTGAAATGACTGGTTTAACACCATTAAGATCATAAAGGTGATTATTTATTTTTGAAAATTTTTCCCAACTTAAATTATCTGCTACAATTAATGTTTCCCAAGGTTTTATTTCATTCTTTTTTTTTACAATTTTTTTAAATTGTTTATCACTTAATTCCAACAATTCTTTCACACGATAAATTACATATCTAAAATCCTCAACCTCCTCAGGTATGATGTGGAGTTGGTAAGCCTCAAAATTTCCAGCAATCGTGTTTCCAAAGTAGTCTTGAAATTCTCCTCTAATAGGGGGTAATTTCCATTCTCGAATTCTATTTTTATCAGATAGTGTTAGGTATTTTTTATTCTCTTTAACTTGTAAAAAAAATAATCTACTAACTATTCCACCTAAAATGATAATTTTAGCTGTCGCAAGAATAAACATTCTTCGATTTAATGAATTTAATTTAGTTGCACTGTCACTTATATTAATATTAATCATCTAAACTTTTTAAATACCTCTTAAAAAATATTGAAAATATTATGTAAAATAAAAACGTAAAAAAATTATTCACAATAAAAAGTGTAATATCCAATTCATAAGAAAAAAACAAAAATAAAACTGAAAAATTTATTGAATTTATCAAACTAATGATAAACAAAAAATAGAACCAATCTTTTATTAAATTTGGACTAATTGTTATATTTCTTAGGTAAGTGGCAAATATACAAATTAAGATATATGACATAGAACTTATGCCTAAGGGTAAACCCACAACGGTATCATTAAATAACCCTGCTAAAAAAACTAAAAAGTAATCAAATCGCTGATATGCTTTTAAAGCGAAAAAAAAAATTAATATAAATGGAAAATTAAATGAAAAATAATCAATGTTTAAATAATTAAAATCAAATTCATTAAATACAGATATAAATAAAGCAAGAATTGGTAACCAAGTATATACCTTGTAAAATAAATTTTTCTTTTGAAATCTAATCACTTATCTTTCCTTTTCGCATTATACATTCTTTATATTCTTCGGTACCTACTTTAAAACCAGTGCTAAAGAGTTTTTTAGATTGGCATCTTGAACTATAGATTAAATTTAATCTTAAAAATTCTAGCTCTTCTTGATCTAAATTATGTTGTTGAATAACACTTTTTTGAAACTCATT
This sequence comes from uncultured Pelagibacteraceae bacterium, assembly GCA_902563075.1. Taxonomy (GTDB): domain Bacteria; phylum Pseudomonadota; class Alphaproteobacteria; order Pelagibacterales; family Pelagibacteraceae; genus Pelagibacter. The sequence continues at coordinate 7,429 of CACEWC010000002.1, read as the reverse complement.
TTCTGACTTTAATATCTCAATTTGTTTAGTTAAATCGTTAGTTAAAGTATTCAATTCTTTATTTTCCTCTAAAAATTTAGTGTTACTATCCTCTAAAATTTGCAATTCATCACTTATTAAGTCTAATTTTATTTGCTCAGTATTTGAAGAGACTTGTGTTTGATCATTTTCTTCAGTTTCAATAGGTGTGGGAATTAATTCATCAATCTCTGCAAAAACATATTTTAATTGACTAAAATCACTATAGAAGTTGATCAAAACTTTTTCATTTTCATCTTTTAAATCAATCGTTCCAACAGGAATTCCACTTTTGAAAATTGAGCCAGTTCCTGAGGTATATGCAATTCCTTGATCCTCAATTTTGTTTATAAGATCATTTTTAATATATTTAATTTCACCTTTTTTATCTCCATTACCAACAACAATTGCCTGAACGTTTCCAGGCGTGATAGAAACAGGAATATTTGAATTTAAATCAGTTAACAACAATACTCTTGAATTTGTATAATTTACTTCGATGACCCTTCCTACAAGATAGCTTCGATCATAAATATTTGTTCCAATCTTAATTTTTTCCTTACTACCTTTGTTGATAATAATTGATCGTAAAAAAGGGCTTTCGTGATCAACAATTACCTTTGCTAAAATCTTATTAGAAGTAATGGTATACCCATCAATAAGACTTTTGAGTTCTTCATTTTCACTTTTGATAATTTTTGTTGAAATATTTTCAGATTTTAATTGATCTAATTCCTCTTTGGTTTGCTTATATTCTTTATAAAAATTAGTGTATTCCTTTAAATTTAAATAAGAAGATTTGATAAAATTTTCTGGGATCGAGACTATAAATGAAGATCGATAAACAATTTCTTTTATTACTGACTTTGTTACAGTTATCGCCTTAAAATTAAAACTAGATAAAACAATGATAACGACTGAAAAAAAAACTAAAGTTAATAAAGAAAATTTTTGCTTTGTACTTTTATTTAAAAAAGCAGATCTAATTGCTATTATAAAATCATCTCTGCTTTCGGCCATCTTTCTTAATATTCAGTCAGCATCGTAGAGAATGTTTGTTCTTGATCCAGAGCTTTACCAGTTCCAATAGCAACACACGATAATGGATCCTCAGCAATGTGCACTGGCAATCCTGTTTCTTTAGAAAATCTTCTATCAATATTTTTTAATAGAGCTCCACCGCCTGTCAAAGTAAGACCCATATCAACAAGGTCTGCTGATAATTCTGGTGGTGTGGCCTCAAGGGCATCTTTAATTCCATTAACCATTTCTCTTAAAATACCATCTAATGCCTCTGCTGTATCTTCTTCGGTAATATTGACTTCTTTTGGAGTTCCCGATCTTAAATCTCTACCTTTGACAGCATAAGTATTATTATTTGATGGAATAGCGGTACCAATTTCTTTTTTAATTTTTTCAGCTGTGCTATCCCCTATCATAAGGTTATATTCTTTTCTCATATAGTTAACTAGAGCTCCATCCATTGCATCACCTGCAACTCTTAGAGATTTTGAATAAACTAAACCTCCTAATGACATAACAGCAATCTCACTTGTTCCACCACCGATATCAACAACCATTGATCCTGTTGCTTCTGATATTGGTAAACCTGCGCCTATCGCTGCAGCTATAGGCTCTTCAATTAATTGAACTCTTCTAGCTCCTGCTGCCAAAGCACTGTCTTGAATTGCTTTTCTTTCAACTGGAGTTGAGCCAGTAGGTACACAAATTAATATTCTCGGATTAGCAAATGTTCTACCTTTATGAACTTTTTTAATAAAATGTTTGATCATTTCTTCAGTGACTATAAAATCAGCAATAACACCGTCTCTTAAAGGTCGAATTGCACTTATATTTCCAGGTGTTCTTCCCAGCATTGTTTTTGCTTCATCTCCTACAGCTAAAACTTGTTTTTTTCCTGTCTGCTCTACAATTGCTACAACAGATGGCTCATTTAGAACTACACCTTGTCCTTTAACTACGACTAATGTATTAGCAGTTCCAAGATCGATGGCCATGTCTTGGCTCCATATTTTTTTAACACTATCAAATATTCCCATTATATACTCTCCTTTAATTTCTTTGGTTCGATGTTTTTATATAAAGATTTTTTCTCTCTCTTAATAAGCATTTTGTTTAAAGCATTTAAATAAGCATTTGCCGATGCTACTAAAGTATCTGTGTCAGCAGACTGACCCACTGTAGTTCTATCGTTTTCCTCTATCTTTACGCTTACAGTAGCCTGTGCATCAGTTCCTTCTGTAACTGCATGAACTTGGTAAAGAGATAATTTTACATCATGAGGATAAAGTTCTTTAATACATTTGAATATAGCATCAACTGGACCATCACCAGTTTGAGAAGTCTTTTTAATTTCTCCAAAAACATCTAAAGTCATATCAGCTCTTTGGGGTTCACCAGTTCCAGCAAATACTTTTAATGATTTTAAGTTTATTGCATTTATCTTATTATCAATAATTAAACTATCATCGACTAATGCAACAATATCCTCATCATAAATATGTTTTTTCTTATCCGCTAAAATTTTAAATTTTCCAAAAGCTGCTTGGACAACATCATCTGTGACATCCGCATAACCTAAATCGCTTAATTTATCCTTAAATGCATGACGTCCAGAGTGTTTTCCCATTACTAAAGATGTTTTTTTTACACCAACACTTTCTGGTGTCATTATTTCATAAGTTTCTCTATTTTTTAACATTCCATCTTGATGAATTCCTGACTCGTGAGCAAAAGCATTCTTTCCAACAATCGCTTTATTAAATTGAACAGGAAAACCTGTAGCATTAGATACAATTTTAGATGCTTTGCTTATTAGTTCAGTTTTAATTCCTGTTTCATAAGGTAATAAGTCATCTCGTGTTTTTATGGCCATTACAATTTCTTCAAGTGCTGCATTACCCGCTCTTTCACCTATTCCATTTATAGTACATTCAATTTGTCTAACTCCAGCTGATAAACCTGATAAAGCATTAGCAACCGCTAATCCTAAATCGTTATGACAGTGCGCAGAAAGAATAGCTTTATCAATATTTGGCACATTGTTTTTTATTGATGTAATAGTTTTTGCAAATTCTTCAGGTATTGAATAACCAACCGTATCAGGAATATTGATTGTTGTTGCACCACATTTAATGGCAAGTTCTATTGTTTTATACATAAATTCTAAATTTGTTCTTGTGCCATCCTCACACGACCACTCAACGTCATCTGTAAATTTTTTAGCATAAGTAACACTTTCTTTTATAGCGCCTAAAACTTGTTCATCTGTCATATTAAGTTTATGTTTCATATGAACTGGACTTGTTGAAATAAATGTGTGGATACGAAATCTTTTTGCAAATTTTAATGACTCATGACAAGCGTCTATATCTTTTTTTGTAGCCCTTGCTAAACCACAAGGAATGGAATTCTTTACACTTTTACTGATTGCACTTACGGCTTCAAAGTCACCCGGCGATGATATTGGAAAACCAGCCTCGATTATATCAATTCCCATTTCATCGAAAACTCTTGAAATCTGAATTTTTTCTTCAACACTCATAGAGGCACCTGGCGATTGTTCACCATCCCTCATAGTTGTATCGAAAATAAATACTTTATCTTTCTCAGCCATATAAATATTTTTAGTGCTCGAAATATACAACCTATCGTTTAGATTGCAAAATAAAATAATTATTTTAGCCCAATTTAATCAATATTCACTTCTTATCGCTATCTACTAATTTCTTCTTACCAATCCAAGGCATCATTGCTCTTAGTTTCGTACCAACTGTTTCTATAGAGTGCTTTGCTAACTCCTCTCTAGTCTTTAGAAAATTCTTTTGACCATTTTTACACTCATCCATCCATTGTTTGGTAAACTTTCCAGATTGAATGTCTGCAAGCACTTCTTTCATTCTTTTCTTGGTTTCTTCTTTATTTATAATTCTGGGCCCTGAAACATACTCACCATACTCTGCAGTATTTGAAATTGAGTAATTCATATTTGCAATCCCACCCTCATAGATAAGATCAACAATTAATTTTACCTCATGTAAGCACTCAAAATAAGCCATCTCTGGTTCATATCCAGCTTCAACTAATGTTTCATAACCATTTTTAATCAGCTCTACAAGACCTCCACAAAGAACTGTTTGTTCACCAAATAAATCTGTTTCACATTCATCTTTGAAAGTGGTTTCAATAATCCCAGATCTTCCACCTCCAATTGCTGATGCATAAGATAGAGCTAAATCTCTTGCTTTACCCGTACCATCTTGATGGACTGCCATCAAACAAGGAACTCCACCACCTTTTTCAAATTCACTTCTTACAAGATGTCCAGGTCCTTTCGGAGCAACCATAAATACATCTAGATCTTTTCTTGCTTTGATTAAATCATAATGAATATTTAAACCGTGAGCAAAAGCTAAACTTGTGCCCTCTTTTATTCTTTGTTCAATATGATTTTTATATATTGTTGCTTGAAGTTCATCAGGAGTTAAAATCATACAAACGTCAGCCCATTCCGCTGCATCAGACAAATTCATTACCTTCAATCCTTTTGACTCAGCTTTAGCTTTACTTGCTGAACCATCTCTTAAAGCAACGACTACTTCTTTTACCCCACTATCTTTTAAATTAAGAGCATGAGCATGCCCTTGACTACCATAACCAAAAATAGCAACTTTTTTATCTTTAATTAAGTTTACGTCAGCATCTTTTTCATAGAACATTTTCATTTTTTTTCTCCTTTATAAATTTATTTGAATGTTTGAGCACCTCTGGTCATAGCTATTGCCCCAGTTCTAGAAGTGCTTGTAAGACCTAAGGGTTTTAATTTTTTACTCATTTTATCAATTTCTCTTCTTAAAGCAGTTATTTGTACAACCACTGATTTATTTGTTTTATCTAAAATTACAGGATTAAATTTTTTGCATTCTTTAAGACACTTTTCTATCTTTTTTTTCTGTGCAACAATTTTAAGTAATGCCATCTCTTTAAAAATAACATTTTTATCTTCTCTTTTAAAATCTGCAACTTTGTGGACTGGAACTAGTTTTTTTAGCTGAAGTTTAATCTGATCAATAACTTGTGGTGTTCCTGTTGTTACAATGGTGATTCTTGAAATATTTTTAGTTGCATCAACTTCTGCAACAGCTAAAGACTCAATATTGTATCCTCTGCCAGAAAACAACCCAACTACTCTTGCCAATACACCAGACTCATTATCAACCCAAACAACAAATATATGAGTATCTAATTTTCCTTTTTTAGTTGGAATACTATATGCTGATTTTGGAGATGACATTAAACTAATGATTTCCCTTTACCAGTAATCTTATTTTGCTCTTTGTCACTTGGACCTAAAATCATTTGATTGTGAGGCTTTCCAGAAGGTATCATTGGAAAACAATTTTCATTAGGATCTACATGGCAATCAAATATTACTGGACCATCATAATCGATCATCTCTTTAATTTTGTCATCTAATTCATTTGGATTATCAGCCTTGATACCTTTACATCCATAAGCCTCGGCTAATTTAACAAAATCAGGTAAAGCTTCAGAATAACTCTCTGAATAGTTTTTTTCATGCAGAAGTTCTTGCCATTGTCTAACCATTCCCATGTACTGATTATTCAATATGAATATTTTTATAGGCAAATTGTACTGAACTGCTGTAGACATTTCTTGAATTGTCATTAATACAGATGCTTCACCTGCAATATCGATCACCAGTTTATCTGGATGAGCAATTTGAACACCTACTGCTGCTGGAAGTCCATATCCCATCGTTCCAAGACCTCCTGAAGTCATCCATCTATTAGGTTTATTAAACTTATAGTGTTGTGCAGCCCACATTTGATGCTGACCAACTTCAGTTGTGATAAATGTATCTTGATTTTTTGTTAGCTCATATAATCTTTTTACAGCATGCTGAGGCTTAATTTCTTTATCACTGTTAATAAAGCCCAAAGAGTCTTTAGTCCGCCATTTTTGGATTTGTTCCCACCATTTTGAAATTCTTTGTTTGTTCGAGTCTTTTAATCCATTTTGTTTTTTATTTATTTTCTTAATAGCTGACTTTATTACTTCATTAACATCTCCAACTATTGCAAGATCTACTTTAATAATTTTATTAATTGACGATGGATCAATATCAATATGAACTTTTTTTGATTTCGGAGAAAACTCATCGATCTTACCAGTTATTCTATCGTCAAATCTTGCACCAATGTTAATTAACAAATCACAATCATGCATTGCATTATTAGCTTCATAAGTTCCATGCATACCTAGCATTCCAATAAATTGATTATCATCCCCTGGAAATGCCCCTAACCCTTGTAGAGTTGATGTGATTGGAAAACCAATTAATCTAACAAACTCTTTTAAAGTCTCACTAGCCTGAGGCCCAGAATTTATTACTCCACCCCCAGTGTAAACAACTGGTTTTTTTGCTTTTGAAATCAGATCAATTAATTGATTAATTTCATTTTCAGAAAATTTATTATGTATTTTTCCGTTTAATTTTTTTTCTTTTTTAAATTTTGTATAATTAGTTTTTGAAAATTGGATATCTTTAGGGATATCAATTAGTACAGGTCCAGGTCTTCCGGTTGTTGCTACTTTAAAAGCTTCATGCATTACTTTTGGTAATTCTTTAATATCTTTAACTAACCAATTATGTTTTGTGCAAGGCCTTGTGATTCCAGTTGTATCACATTCTTGAAAGGCATCAGTACCTATTAAATGAGTAGGTACTTGACCAGAAATACAAACTAAAGGTATTGAGTCCATATAAGCATCAGTCAATGCTGTAACAACATTAGTTGCACCTGGTCCAGATGTTACTAAAACTACTCCGGGCTTACCTGATGATCTTGCATACCCTTCTGCTGCATGGCCTGCTCCTTGCTCATGTCTAACAAGTATATGTTTAATTGATGAATGATTTTTAAGTTCATCATAAATTGGTAAAACTGCTCCACCTGGATAACCAAAAATATATTCAACCTCTTGATCTTCAAGACACTTAAATACAATTTCTGCACCAGTATATAATTTAGACATTCAAGCAATCTAGCTGAAGTTGTGCTAATTGGTCAAGGCTAAGTAGAGAATATCTAAATTTTTTTTAAGAGCTTATCCAAACCAACTGGATGAACTTTATTCCAATCTTTCATGTGTCCTCGAGCCCAGGTGCTCTGTCTTTTAGCATATTGCCTAGTCTTTATTGATATTTTCTCGATTAATTGATCTGTTTGGATTTTTTTTTGAAGATATTGCTTAATCTCACTAATTCCAATTGCTTTACTGAGGCTTTTATTTTTTGGAACTCTCATTTTGATAAATTTTTTAACCTCTAAAATTGCACCTTGTTTAATCATATTTTCAGATCTCT
>CACEWC010000001.1 GCA_902563075.1 uncultured Pelagibacteraceae bacterium | reverse complement strand
TGTCCTTTACCCACACCTTGAATTCCAGCTCTTACACATTCTGCAATAAAAGTAGCCGTGTACAAAGATAAGGATAAAGTAAGAGCTATCAATTCTGGAGGTAAACTTACCCCACCTTCATAAATGAAAGAAGTTGTAGCTAACTGCTTTAAAACAGGGACTTCAAATGAAATACCTACTCCACCAATTAAAAAACTTAAAAGTGGTAAAATAAATATTAATCCTATTGATATCAAAAACACTGGTATTTGTTTTCCTTGATTTTCTTGTACCCTCTTAGCATGAATTCGAATAACAATTATTGCAACTATTGCTGCAACAATTGAATAAAAGAAAACACTAAAATTTTGCCAAATAAAAGCAGGAACATATAAACCTTTAATAGTTAAGAAAAAAACACCAAAAATTGCTTCTGCATCTTGTGGAAGCGGTAACGCTCTTAACGCAGCAAAATACCAAAAAAATATTTGAAGCAGTAATGGTATGTTTCTAAAAAATTCAACATAAAAGGCAGCAAATTTATTTATTAAATAATTAGGAGATAACCTTGCTACACCAACTATTACACCAAGAATTGTTGCAATTATAATTCCAATAACTGAAACTAAAATTGTATTTAACAACCCGACTAAATAAGCTCTAAAATAAGAGTGAGATCCATCATATTCAATTAAAGAAAACTGAACATCAAATGAAGATTCTTGTGATAAAAATCCATAACCAAAATCAATCCCTCTATTTTCCATATTAATTTGAGCATTGTAGGTAAAAAAACCAAAAACTAATACGACAGCAGTAACTGTAATTAATTGTGGAACAATATCTTTAAGTTTAAAATTCACGATGGAAATAATATAGAAGCTTATAAAAAAAAGGGCTAGAAAAATCTAGCCCTTTTTAATCATTTAAATATGCAATTATCTTGCAGGTGGTACGTAAAGAATTCCACCCTTAGTCCATAATTCATTTGGACCTCTATCAGGTAAAATTCCAGTGTCAGCTATATTTCTTTTATAGCTTTCACCATAATTACCAACTTGCTTAATAATTCTTAAACTCCAGTCATTATCTAGACCAAAAGCAGCACCTAATTCACCTTCTGCTCCAACTAATCGTTTGATAGCTGGGTTATCAGAAGTTTTCATCATATCTGCATTAGCTGATGTAATACCGTATTCTTCTGCTTCGATCATAGTATTTAATGACCATCTTACGATATCTTCCCACACAGAATCACCTTGTCTTACAACAGGACCTAATGGCTCCTTTGAAACAGTTTCAGGTAACACGATGTGTTCATCTGGATTAGACATTTTTGTTCTCTGTGCAGCAAGACCAGATTTATCAGTAGTGTAAGTATCACATCTACCTGCATCATAAGCAGCTACAACTTCATCAGCTTTTTCAAAAGCAACTGGTTCATATTTGATCCCTTTAGAATTAAAGAAGTCTCTCATATTTAATTCAGTCGTTGTACCAATGTTAGTACAAGCTGAGATACCATCTTTGAATTGGCTTGTTGAAGTAATACCAGAACTTTTTCTGACCATAAAACCTTGGCCATCGTAGAAGTTTACTCCAACGAATGTAAGTCCGATATCAGCATCTCTAGAAAGAGTCCAAGTTGTGTTTCTTGATAAGATATCAATCTCACCAGAAGTTAAAGCTGTAAACCTTTCTTTAGCACTTAGTGGTGTAAACTTAACTTTGTTTGCATCACCTAGTACTGCAGCAGCTACTGCTCTACATACATCAACGTCAATACCAGTCCAATTTCCTGCAGCATCAGCGTTAGAAAATCCTGGAAGACCTTGAGATACTCCACATCTTACAAAACCCTTTTTTTGAGTGTTTTTAAGTGTTTTAGATTTTTTAGCAGCCATAGTTTCTGTTGTAAAAGTGAACAACACAGCTACCATAGCAACTAAAGAAGTTAATTGTTTTAAGTATTTAAACATATTTCTTCCTATTGTTTATTTATTTGTTAACAAATAATTCAAAATTACTTTTGAATATTCATAATTTAAGCATGTTCAAAAATACTCTTCAAGAGGAATTTATTGGGTTTTTTGACTTAGTATAATTCTAGTCAAGATAATAATTATATAAAATTGCTGTGAAAATTGATGTATGGCGCGCCCTGAAGGATTCGAACCTACGACCCTCGGTTTAGAAAACCGATGCTCTATCCAGCTGAGCTAAGGGCGCATCAAAATTTATCTTACATATACAATAATAAGTTAATTTTTAAAAAGGAATTTTTTTATTAAAAGCATAATTGTTAATAACTCAATCCGACCTACAACCATAAAGAAAATAAGACAATATTTGCTAAATAATTGAAGGTTATAAAAATTAAATTCCTCTAAACCATAGATTGAGGAATTAACAGTATTCATCAAAGTTAAAATCGACAATTTAAATGAATTTACAAATGTTATTCCACTTAAACTTAGCAATGAAGTTAGCATAAATAAAGATAAGATGAATATTACTATTGTTAAAAAATATTTATTTATCTCATTAAGGTTAAAATTAATTTTTGTAAATATTAACTTATTCATAAATACATTTTTAGGTCTACTAAAAGATAAAATTTGATTTAATGAAAACTTAAAAAGAGAGTATATTTTTATAAATCTTAACCCAGAACTTGTTGAAAAAAAAGAACCACCTATAATAACTAGGATTAAGTATACAAAATTTAAATTTTCTTTACCTGGACTTAATGAAAAACCAATATTTGTCATGCTACTGATTATTGCAAAAAGATTAATAAAAAAATCATAATTAAAACTAAAAAAGAGAAAAAAAATAGTTACTACAATCATTAAATAAACAAATAAGTGTAGATCTTCATAAAAAAAATTAAAATTTTTTTTTCTTAAAAAAATTAAATTGTATGAGAAAAAAAGACTAAAAAAAGAAAACAACATCATCAAAGAAAATATAATTATTTGAGTATTATCTTTTATAATCATTGATAATTCATTTACTGGTAAAAAACCACCAGATGAAATTATTGTTAGAGATAAATTTAATGAATCAAATGTTCTAATTGAAAAAATATTTAAAATTACAAAAATCAATATTGTTAATGATGTATATAAAATCAAAATTTTAGCTGCTTGTTTAAAAATTTCTGAACTATTAAAAGATATAAAATTTGTTAAAGTTTTTTTAAAACTATCATCATAAATATCTATTAAGTAGATTATAGAGAATAAAAAATAAAGACCACCTATCCATTGAGTGGATGATCTCCATATAATTAAACTTTGATCAACTAGTTTAATGTTGTCAAAAACTGTGAAACCAGTGGATGTAAATCCTGATATTGCCTCAAAAAACGAATTAGAAAAAGTTAAATTATAAATACTAAAATAAAATGGAATTGCTAATACCAAAGGTATTAGTAGATAACCTAAAAATATTGTTAATATTTTTTGAAATATATTCGATTTAAAATCATATTTTCCAAATTTAAATAAAACTATAAATAATATAAATGATGTAACCAGAGTATAGTAATAAGTATCTAAATTTAGGTATAAATTGAAATAATAAGAATAAAGTATATTAAAAAAAGAAAGTATTGAAACAATACCAAAAAAAAAACTTAGATATTTGATCTGTAATTTAAACATTCGATTAAACAGAGCTTAGTCTGAAAAGATTTTCTACAACTCCGACTGAATCTTTTTTCACAATCAAAACAATTTGATCATCCTTTTTAAAAACAAAATCAGATTTTGGGATTATAACTTTCTTATTTCTTAAAACTGCTCCAATTCTTATTTCCTCGGGTAAATTTGAATTTTTTAATTCTTTATTTATAAGTTCTGAAGACTCAATTATCTCTGCTTCTATTACTTCGTACTCACCATTTGATATTGTATAAGCATTTTCAATGGTTCCTTTATGAATATGTTTTAAAATACTTGAAACTGTATTCATTCTAGGATCAATTAGATCATCAATTTTTAAAGATGACTGTAAAAGAGAATAGTTAGGTTTATTAATAAGAGCCATTGTTCTTTTATCTTCAATATCTTTTTGATCTTTAGCAAATTTTTCAACAAGAACACTAACCATCAAGTTATCTTCATCATCATTGGTAAGAGCCAGAACAGTTTCTGCCTCATCTAAATTTGCTTCAGATAAAACTTCTTCATCTAATCCATTTCCATTTATTACAATTGTGTTATTTAATTCATTTGCAAGGTACTCAGAACGAATTTTGTCTTTTTCTACAATTTTTACTCTAACACCTTCTAGTGTATCTTCAATATTTTTGGCAAGGTTATAACCAATATTCCCTCCTCCGATAATCAAAATTTTTTTAGATATTTTTTCTGAATGACCAAAAGCCTCCAAAGTTTCTGCCATTTGTGAGGAATTTATTATTACATAAATTTTATCATTTTCTTTCACTTGATCAGTTTTCTTTGGAATAAAAGATTTATCTTCTCTAATGATTGCAATTATATTTGCATCTAAGTTTGGAAATTTATTTGTTAATTCATTAAGTTTTGAACCAATCAATTTACAATTATTCTTAATTAATATTTCTAAAAGCCTAATTTGATTTTCTGCAAATGGTACACTATCTAAAGCTCCTGGTGCCTCTAATTTTCTTTGTATTGATCTAGCAATTTCAATTTCTGGTGAAATTATTACGTCAATTGGTAAATTTTCTTTATTGTAAACTCTCGTAAATTTTGGATTTAAATAATCTTGAGATCTTATTCTTGCAATTTTTTTTGGAATATTAAAAATAGAGAAAGCTATCTGACAAATTAACATATTAATTTCGTCGTTTCTAGTAACTGCTATTATCATATCAGTCTCAGCAGCATTAGCTTTCTCAAGTATTGATGGAAATGTTGCTTTACCAACTATTGCTTTTACATCAAGTGAGTCATTAATTTTTTGTATGTCCTCGCTTGACTGATCGATTACCGTAATAGAGTGACCCTGTTCACTGAGTAGTTTAGCAATAGTGAAACCTACCCTTCCAGCACCACAAATTATAATATTCATTTTAGTTAAATTCTTTTATTCCTAGACCCTTAAGTTTTCTATGAAGGGCACTTCTTTCCATGCCAACAAAAGTAGCTGTTTTTGATATATTCCCATTAAACTTTTTTAACTGAAGACTTAAATACTCTTTTTCAAATTTTTCTCTAGCCTCTTTTAGAGGTACGGACAAACTATTTTCACTAAATTTACTATTAATGACCCCAGATTTTAGAGATTCCTTAATAATGTTAGAAATTTTTTCCTGTGTATCAGGTTGTAATATTGCAATTCTCTCAATTAAATTTCTTAACTCTCTTACATTACCATGCCAATTATGATTTAAAATATAACTATTATTTTCATCAATTTCTAAATTTTTGATATTATAATTTTTGGAAATTTCATTTGAAAAATACTTTATAAGTAATGGTATATCTGAAATTCTCTCACTTAAAGGTTTAATATTAATTTCAAATACATTTAATCTATGAAATAAATCTTCTCTAAAATTTCCTAATTCAATCTCTTGTTTTAAATCTTTACTAGATGAGCAAATTAACCTAACATCAACATTAATATCATTATTACCATTTACTCTTTTAAATTTCTGATCTGTTAAAACCCTCAAAATTTTTGATTGAATTGACAGAGGTATTTCAGACACTTGATCTACCAGAAGTGTTCCATTATTTGCTTTTTCTAATGCTCCATAAGATATAGAACCATCACTCTTTTCTTCACCAAATAACTCTAAATCGTATTTATTATTATCAAGTAAAGCACCGTTAATAATAACAAAAGGTTTATTTTTTCTTTTTGAATTTTTATGTATTTTTCGAGCGATCAACTCTTTACCAGAACCTGAGGGGCCATTAATGAAAATTCTACTTTCAGTAACAGAAATTTTATCAATTTGATCTTTTATATTAACAATATTTTTACTTTCGCCAATCAATTCATAAGAAGAAAAAAGTTTATTTTCGTATTCTTTATTTTGTGTCTTTAAGTTTAAATTCTCAACAGCTCTACTTATAAAATTTAATAATCTGTTTTTATCAAAAGGTTTTTCAACAAATTCAAATGCTCCATGTTTTAATGAATTTACCGCCATTTCAATATTTGCGTGCCCTGAAATCATAATTACAGGCACATCTGTATTCTTAGATTTTATGTGTGTCAAAAGTTGAATACCGTCATTATCCCCTTTATCTAATTTAACATCCAGTATTGCAACATCCGGCATCTTTTTGTCAATTTCATTTAACGCTTGGTTATAGTTTGCTGCTAATCTCGTTTGATAACCTGCATCAGTAATCAGATCATTCAGAATATTTCTTATATCTGAATTATCATCAACAATTAATATTTCTATACTCATTTAATTAAATCTAATTTCTATTTTTGCTCCATTTGGAATTGAGACAAAATTTATTTCACCATTATGATCATTAATAATTTTATTTACTATCGAAAGACCTAATCCTGTACCATTTTTTTTTGTCGTAAAGTAAGGGTTTAAAATATCTTTAATGTTATTTTTTATATTTTCAAAGCCTAACCCACTATCGATAATTATAATATAAATTTGGTTATTTCTCTCAAAAATTTCAATAGTAATAATTTTATCGAAATTACTTATATTTTCAGCTTTTTGTTGAATACTTTCAATAGAGTTTTTGATTAAATTAAATACCGCTCTACTTATTTGTTCCTTATCGCATTCTAATAAAATTGAAGATTTATTATTTATAAAATCAATTTTTATTGTAGGGTCTATTTCTGATAATAATTTAATATTTTCATTAATTATTTTCATTAAATCATTATTTTTTAAAATTGGTTTTGGCATTCTGGCAAAATCAGAAAATTCATTTACCAAATTACCAATTTGTTTAATTTGATTATTTATAATTTTTAAATTTTCCTCGAAATTATCTTTCTCATTTTCATCAACTTGTTGAATATATTTTTCTTTAATTCTATCAATTGATAGTTGAATTGGGGTAAGAGGGTTTTTAATTTCATGAGCTAATTTTCTAGCAAGATTACCCCAAGCTTCATATCTCTCATTAATAATTAATTTATCCTGCTGATTTTTTAGTCTAACAATCATTGAATTAAAATTTTTATTTAAAATTTCTAAATCTTTGTCTGTTTTTATTTCAGGAACTTTTGTAGTTAAATCACCTTCTCCTATCGCTGTAGATGCATAAATTAGATTATTTATAGACCTAAAAAATCTTGAAGAAAATCTAATAGCAATAGTAATAGATATAAATAGTAAAAGAGTGACAATAATAATATATATTATTGCAAAAGAAATTTTTATGCCTGTGCTTCTTTCTTCAACTGTATAATAAAAATTTATTGCCTCTTGAGATTCATTTAAATATTTTGATATGTCTTTATCAAGATATTTTACAACATATAAAAACCTATTTTCAAAAGCTTGGAGTCTCATTATTGCGGCGGAGATATTTTCAGGAGCATTAATTATTTTAAGTGGTCTATCATCATCTAATACAAGTTTAAGTGTTTTATCTATTGGAGGAATGTATTTTGTACGATCATTTAAGTTGGTGAATAATAATTTTTTATTTTGATCAATAATATGTATTTCGTCTATGTCCCTTATCAATTTTTGAGTTTTTAAAAATCTTACATATTCTTTATTGTTGTCATTCAAAAATTTTGAGCTTTTGTTGGTGTCAAAAGCAATTAATATAATATCAGACTCAATTTTATTTCTTACTTCTTCTACATAACTTTTTGCAAGTTCATAAGAATTATTTACAACTGTTGTGACTTTTTTGTCAAAATATTTTTCAAGAGCAAAAGAAAATAAAAAAAGTGAAAAAATTGAAATCAATATTGAGGGGATTAAAGTGAAGAGTGAAAAATAAGTAATATATTTTTTATTTGATTTTAAACCATCTTTGTCAATATCATTTCGAATTGATTTTTTTACCTCCAAAAAAATGAATACAAATAATGATAAAAGTAATAAAATATTTACAATTAATAAATATTGTAAATTATTTTGGTTTAATTCAATAAAACTTCTATCTATAAATGTTAAAAAAGTTAAAAATCCTAAAAATAGTGTGATACTAGATAGAATAATTATGAAAATATTTTTTTTCAAAAATTCAAACATATTTAAGAATTATAGCATTTAAAGGAATGAACAACTATTTTGTAATATTAGCAGCTGGAAAAAGTAAGAGATTTCATAAAAAATTACCTAAGCAATTCTCTAATTATAAAAATAAGGAAATTATTGATCACTCTATTGAAAAATCAGTTAATTCAAAGCTTTTTAAAAAGATTTTAATTGTCACCAATAATATTAATCATTTTAAAAAAAAGAAGACCCACAATTCAGTCAAAATAATAAAGGGGGGTATAGAAAGATCTGACTCCTCTTTAATAGCATTAAAATATTTAAAAAAGTATAAACCTAATAATATTCTTATACATGATGCTGCTAGACCCGATTTTTCAATTAAACTTTTAAAAGAATTATTAGTTCATTTAAAAAGAAATATAGCTGTAATTCCATATATTAACTCTAAAGATACAGTAAAATATAGAGTCAAAAATGAATTATACAATTTGAATAGAGAAAACACTTATCTTACTCAAACACCACAAGCATTTAAATTTAAAAGATTATACGAACTTGCAATTAACGAAAAAAATAAAATTACAGATGAGGCAACTTTATTCGTCAATAAAAATCTAAAAATAAAATTTATAAAAGGAGAAAATACTAATAATAAAATCACATTTAAAAGTGATATAAAATTAGCAAAAACTTATTTTGGAATTGGTTTCGATATTCATAGATTAGTTAAAAATAAGAAACTTTATTTGGGTGGCGCTAAAATACCATTTCACTCGGGATTGAAAGGACATTCAGATGGAGACGTAATTTTACATTCAATCATAGACTCGATCTTAGGTGCAATGAGAAATAAAGATATTGGATCCTTTTTTCCAAACACAAAAAAATATAAAAATATTAGGTCTCCAAAAATATTAAAACCAGTGGTTGAAAGTCTTTATAAATCAAATTTTTTTATAAATAATTTAGATATAAATTTGATTTGTGAACAACCAAAAGTATCGAAGTATAGAGATCGAATAATTAACTCTGTCTCTAAACTAATGATGTTGAAAAAAGATCTTATAAATTTAAAAGGTAAAACAGTTGAAAAACTTGGTTTAATTGGAAAAGAAAAAGCCATTGCATGTGAAGTTATAATTTCAATAACAAAATATGATTAAAACAATTAATACTTTGTTTGTAACGATGTTAGGCTTAGGTAAAGTTCCAAAAATTCCAGGTACTTTTGGATCATTAGCTACAGTAATTATTCTTTACCTTTTTTTTCATATATTTAATTTGTCATCAAACTTAATATTAATACTATTAATATTGATTTTCGTTTTATCTTTTTTTGCTGTAGCGCATCATATCAAAGATAATGAAAATAAAGATCCCAAAGAAGTAATTATTGATGAGTTTATTGGTCAATCAATACCGATTTATCTTTATGAAATTTCACATGGTACAGAAAAATTACCAAATGAAGCATTAATTTTTTACGGTATTTGTTTTGTCTTATTCAGATTTTTTGATATTGCAAAACCATTTCCTGTAAATTTTTTTGACAAAAACTTTAAAAATAGTTTTGGTGTGATTATGGATGATGTAATTGCAGGAATTTATGTTGTTTTATCTTTAATTTGTTTTATGGTTTTAAGCAGTTATTTTGTGAAATGAAATTATTAATCAAGCTATTAATTAGAAGAAAAATTAAAATATCAGTTGCTGAATCCTGCACAGGAGGATTATTAGCCTCTGCTATCACTTCAATTAGTGGTGCATCAAAAATATTCAATCTAGGTTTGATCACCTACTCTAATCAGGCAAAAATAAAGATTTTAAAAGTAAATAAAAAAATTATCAAAAAATATGGTGCTGTGAGCTATGAATGTTGCTATGCAATGGTTAATAATTTATCTAAAATTTCAAAAGCCAATATAAATGTTTCGATTACCGGTATTGCGGGACCAAGAGGTGGCACCAAAAAAAAACCGGTTGGCTTAGTTTATATTGGGGTTAAAAAAGGAGGTAAAATCGAGATAAATAAATTTTTATTCAAAAGTAAAAAAAGATCCTCAATACAAAAAGCTACTGTAAAAAAAGCCCTAAATCTAGTTCTTAGAGCTGCTAAATAACTGCTCAGCCCTGTTTTGAAATGCATCAGCTATTTTCTCTAATCCAAATTGAAAAGATACAATCATTAATGAATTTAAAAATTTATTTTTGATTTCAAAATCAATATCAAAAGTTACTTCAGTAATTCCATTCTCTTTATCAATAAAAATCCAATTGTTGGATAAGTGATTTAAAGGTCCTTCTATATTCTTAACAAAAATTGAGTCTTTCTTTCTATCAAAAACTACATCACTTTTATAAGTGTCTTTAAACGGTCCTTTTCCTATTGTTAAGTCTGCAATTATTTTTGTTAAATCACCTTCATTTTTATTTTCATATATTTTTGCACCAAAACAGAATGGAACAAATTCTGGATATTTTTCAATATCCAAAACTAAATTAATTAAATCTTTTTTTTTACATTCAATTAATCGCTTAACTGAAGCTTTTGGCATTAATGATTTTTTAATCTATTTTGTTGAAGTTTAGCGAAGTCTTCATCTGCATGATATGAAGATCTTGTTAGAGGAGATGAGGAAACTAATAAAAAACCTTTTGCTTTTGCAATATCACCCAATTCTTTAAACTCCTCAGGTTTATAATATCTATCTAATGGAAAATGCTTTACTGATGGTTGCAAGTATTGTCCAATTGTTAAAAAATCTACATCAGCAGATTTTAAATCATCCATTACTTGTAAAATTTCATCTCTTGTTTCACCTAAACCAACCATTATTCCAGATTTAGTAAAAACCCTATTGTTCATTTTTTTCGCATTTTTTAAAAGTTCAAGAGATGCAAAATATCTTGAGCCTGGTCTAACTTTTAAATAAAGACTAGGTACAGTTTCAATATTGTGATTAAAAACGTCAGGATTAGCCTCTAATACTCTCTTATAAGCATCACCTTTTCTTAAAAAATCGGGCGTTAAAACTTCGATAGTTGTATTTGAATTAGTTTTTCTTGTTTGGTTTATAACCTCATAAAAATGATTTGAACCACCATCGTCTAAATCATCTCTATCAACTGATGTGATCACAACATGTTTTAAATCTAATTTTTTAACAGCTTGAGATATTTTGACTGGTTCTAGCTTGTCTAATTTTTCTGGTTTGCCAGTTTTTACATCACAAAAAGCACATGCTCTTGTACATGTATCACCCATGATCATAAAAGTTGCATGTCTTTTACTCCAACACTCAGTTATATTTGGGCAATTTGCTTCCTGACAAACTGTTACAAGATTATTTTTATTTACAATTGTTTTTGTTAAAAAAAATTCCTTACTATTATTAAGTTTAGATCTAATCCAATCAGGCTTTTTTTTAATTGGATTAATTGGGTTTTTTACTTTTTCAGGGTGTCTTGGTTTAATTTTTTGTGTCATTTTTTTTTATAATATAAATTTTTTCATTTTTTTTACCAAATAAGAATCTTTCTCTAATTAAAGTTTCAATATAATCAAGATCTAGATTGTCACTTAATAATGAATTCTTAAAATCCAAGTCATTTATTTGATTTTTTAATGATGATTCCTTTATTTTTAAATCGTTTAAAATTTGTCTTTTTTCATAATATGAAATTAATCCTCTTTCACCCGACAAGAGATTAAAGAAAAAATATATGATTAGAAAAACTGATATAAGTAGAAAATAATTTTTTTTTAATTTTTGAAGCATTAATGAATCTTATTCATTCTAGCTTTTTTTCCAAGTTCTTCTTCTATTCGTAATAATTGATTATATTTAGCAACTCTTTCTGATCTTGCTAAAGATCCGGTTTTTATTTGATTAGAATTAGTACCCACTGCAAGGTCTGCAATAAATGTATCCTCACTATCTCCAGATCTATGAGAAATGATTGTTTGAAAACCAATAGTTTGAGCAAATCGAATTACATCTAAGGTTTCTGAAACTGTACCGATTTGATTTAATTTAATTAAAATTGCGTTAGATGATAAATTTAAAAAACCTTTTTTGAGTCGCTCAAGATTAGTAACATAAAGATCGTCACCTACAATCTGAACTTTTTTAAGTGATTTCATTAATTTATTCCATGATATCCAATCATTTTCTGCAAATGGATCTTCTATCGATTTAATCTTATATTTATTAATTATTTTTTTATATTCTTTAATAGATCTTTCTACAGAAATATAGCTTTTTGAATGAATAGAATATTTATTTCTTTTATATAATTCATTTGCAGCTACATCTAAACAAATTGAAACATCTTTACCGTTAACAAATCCTGACTTTCTAATAGCTGAAACAATTAAATCTAAAGCCTGATTGTTATTGCTAATCATTGGTGCAAATCCACCTTCATCTCCAACAGATGTTGAAAGTCCTTTATTCTTTATAATTTTACTTAAATTTTTAATCACTAAAAAACAAATCCTCATCGCATCACTGAAATTTTTTGCGCGGTCTGGCCTGATCATAAATTCTTGAATTCTCAAACCATTATTAGCATGTGCTCCACCATTAATTATATTCATAAGTGGAAAAGGTAATCTAAAATTATTTTTAATTAAAAAAGTTTTATATAATGGTTTTTTTCTAATTTTTGCTGAAAGTTTTTTTACAGCCATAGACACAGCTAATATAGAATTTGCCCCTAGTTTTGTTTTTTGTCTTGTGCCATCTAGATTAATCATTAGAGCATCAATCCTTTCTTGATTATGAATATTTTGTCCTTTGAGTTTTTTTGAAACCTTAGAATTAACTAAACTAATGGCATTAAGAACACTTTTTCCTAAATATCTTTTATTATTTTTATCTCTTTTTTCGTAAGCTTCATAAGTACCTGTTGATGCTCCTGAGGGACAAATTGCTATTGCACTTTTGTTTTTTGTAAAAACTTCAGCTTCGATTGTTGGATTACCTCTACTATCAAAAACTTGTCGGGCTTTTACTTTTGTAATTTTACTCACTTATTTTTAATTAAACTATCTATATCAGTTAATTGTTTTAGTAGACTTTCTAATTTATCTAAAGGAACCATATTTGGACCATCAGAAGGAGCGTTATCAGGATCTTGATGTGTTTCAATGAAAACTCCTGCTACCCCTACTGCAACAGCTGCTCTTGCTAAATGTTCTACAAACTCTCTCTGTCCCCCACTTTTTTCACCAAGACCACCTGGCTGTTGAACTGAATGAGTTGCATCAAAAATTACTGGGTAACCATTTTTTGCCATGATAGGTAATGCTCTCATATCTGAGACTAAAGTATTGTAACCAAAACTAGCACCTCTTTCAGTAACTAGAATATTTTTATTACCAGAGTCTGAAATTTTTTTTGTTACATTGACCATATCCCATGGTGCTAAGAATTGACCTTTTTTAACGTTAATGATTTTATTTGTTTTAGCTGCAGCTACTAAAAGATCGGTTTGGCGACATAAAAAAGCAGGTATTTGCAAAACATCTACATGTTTTGCAACAATTGAACATTGCTCAATATTATGTATGTCTGTTAAAATTGGGACATTGAGTTCTTTTTTTATTTTATCAAAAATTGGAAGGGAAGTATCTAATCCAGCTCCTCTTTTGCCTTTAAGACTTGTTCTATTCGCTTTATCAAATGAAGTTTTATAAATAAATCCTACCCCAAATTTCTTGGTAATATCTTGTATTTTACCTGCCATATCCATTGCGTGTTGCTCAGTCTCAAGCTGACATGGGCCTGCAATAATACAAATTTTATTATCGTTAGAGATCTCTATTTTATTACAATTTACCTTTATATTACTCATTTATGGTTTTTTGATGCATGAATGAATGAAGAGAATAAAGGATGAGGAGCCAAAGGTCTAGATTTAAATTCTGGATGAAATTGAACACCTATAAACCATGGATGATTTTTAAGCTCTATTATTTCTGGTAATTTATTATCTGGTGACATTCCTGAAAAAATTAATCCTTTGTTTTCAAATTCAGCTTTAAGGCTATTATTAACTTCATATCTATGTCTATGTCTTTCTTTTATATTTTTAGATTTATATATTTTATTTATGGCAGAATTATTTCTTAATTTGGCCTCATATAATCCTAATCTCATTGTTCCACCTAAATTTTTATCTGTGCCTTTAATAATTTTTCCATTTTTATCCCATTCATTGATTAAACCAATGACTGGATAGCATTTTTTATCTAATTCACTTGACCCAGCATTTTTAATTTTTAGTTTATTTCGCGCAAATTCGACTATAGCCATTTGCATTCCAAAACAAATACCAAGAAATGGTATCTTTTTTTCTCTAGCATATTTAATTGCTGAAATTTTTCCCTCTGTTCCTCTTTTACCAAAACCCCCTGGTATCAATAATCCAGAAACATTTTTTAGTTTTGTTTTGATTTCACTATTTTTTAAGTTATCAGACTCTATTCTTATAAGATTTACTTTTACATTGTTTGCAATTCCACCATGAACTAAGGCCTCATCTAGAGATTTGTAAGCATCTTTTAAATTTACATATTTTCCAATTATCGCAATATTTACTGATTTTTTTGTACTTAAAACAATTTTAGTTATTTTTTTCCATGGGTTTAGGTTAGCTCTTTTTTTTGGTTTAAGTTTAAAGAATTTTAAAACTTGTTTATCAAGTTTTTGATTATAAAAACTAATTGGTGCCTCATAAATGGTTCTTACATCTACCGTTTCGATAACGTTTTCAATTGGAACATTACAAAATAATGATATTTTTTTTCTTTGGTCTAATGGTATAGATTGTTGAGATCTACAAATAATAATGTCTGGTTGAACACCTATACTTCTTAATTCTTTTACCGAATGTTGAGTAGGTTTGGTCTTTATTTCATCAGATGATTTCAAAAACGGAACAAAAGTTAAATGAATAAATAATGTTTTTGATTTACCATATTCATTTGAAAATTGTCTTATAGCTTCAACAAATGGTAAACTTTCAATATCTCCAACTGTTCCACCAATTTCACATATTACAAAATCTTCATTTGTAATATCTTTTTTTATAAATTCTTTTATTCGGTTTGTGATATGAGGTATAACTTGAACAGTTTTTCCAAGATATCCTCCCTTTCTTTCTTTTTTAATAACATCACTATAAATACGACCAGTTGTAATGTTATCTGACTGTCTAGATGAAATATTTGTAAATCTTTCATAATGACCTAGGTCTAAATCAGTTTCAGCACCATCATCGGTAACGAAAACTTCTCCATGTTGAAATGGACTCATTGTTCCAGGATCTACATTCAAGTACGGATCCATTTTTCTTAACCTAACTTTGTAACCCTGTGATTTTAACAAATAGGCTAGTGATGCTGATGAAAGACCTTTTCCTAATGATGAGACCACGCCGCCAGTGACAAATATATATCGCGCCATGGAAGTATCTTATAGCTAATAAAAAAGTAAATTAAAAGTATTAATTATTATTTTCTGGAATTGATGGTGTATCCTCTTCGACTTGATCTAAAACTGAGCTAGATGGTGTCAAATCACCCCTAGATACTATCGTTAGGGCTAAACTACAAATGATAAACAGAGTTGCAACAACACCAGTTGCTTTTGTCATAAAATTTCCTGCTGACTTTGAAAACATCATATTTTCCTGGGAAACTCCGATTCCAAGTGCTCCACCCTCAGATTTTTGCATTAAAACTAATAAAACTAAAATTAGTGCAAGAATGATATTCAGTACTAACAATATATTTTCCATGCAGGTTAATTATACGTTTTTTTGATTATATCAATGAATTTTTTAGGATCTTGAGAGGCGCCTCCAATTAGGAATCCATCAATATTTTTTATTAACTTTAATTTATTTATATTTTTTGGATTTACCGAACCCCCATATAAAACTTTGATATTTCTAACTTTTTTTTTTATAAAATTAATAGTGTTAAATAAGTCATCTGCTTTAGGAATTAGACCAGTGCCAATTGACCACACAGGTTCATAAGCAATTACAATATTTTTTCTTTTCTTAATTTTTTGTAGACCTACAATAATCTGTTTAGATAAAATTTTTTTAGTAATTTTTTTTCGTTTTTGACCTAAGGTTTCACCTATACAAAAAATAACCTTTAAACCTGCTTGAGTTGCTGCTTTAATCTTGGCATTAATTAATTTATCCGTTTCACCAGAGTCGCGATTTTCTGAATGACCTAAAATAACATATTTGGCCCCAACATTTTTTAGCATCATAGGATTTATGGAACCAGTTGAAGCACCATAAGTAAGGCTTTCATGACAATTCTGAGCACCAACCTGAATTTTAGAACTTATAACTTTTTTAGACATTGAACGGATTAATGTATTGGGTGGGCAATAAATAATTTTAATTTTTTTTGATTTTTTAAAAATTTTTATAAATTTGATTACTTTTTTTAGTGAATTCAATGTACTCAATCCACCAAACATTTTCCAATTAGCAATAAAATACATATATTTATTTGTCTTATACTAAAATTTAATCTATAGGTTTGCTTTTTATAGATCAATAAATTTATATAGTAATGATAGGTGCATTTAGAAATTTTGCCAAAACAAAGTTTGCTGGGATATTAGTTTTTATAATGATTATTCCTTTTGTATTTTGGGGTATGGGCAGCATGTTTAGCAGTGGAAATACAAATTCAATTGTAAAAATAAATGAGACAAATATTTCTACAGAAGAATTTATTGATTACTTAAATAATTCTGGAATTCCTCAGGATACAATAAGAGAAAATTTAAATGATAATATAATTGAAGAATTATTATCCGGATTGATTTCGACAAAAATTTTAGATTTAGAAATTGAGGAGTATGATTTAATTATTTCAAAAGAAACATTACTCAAAATGATAAAAAAAAATAAAAATTTTCTAAACGAACAAGGAAGTTTCGAAAGACTTAAATATGAAAAATTTTTGCTTGAAAATAATCAATCTGCACCTCAGTTTGAATTAAGACTAAAAAATCGGGAATTACAAAAAAACTTATTCAGTTTTGTAGGTGCTGGAACTGTTTCTCCAAAATTTTTAGTAAAAAAACTCTATCAGGATGAAAATAGAAAATTAGAGATAGATTATATAAATTTAAATCGATTTTATAAAAATAAAGATAGTTTTACAGATAACGACATAAAAAAATTTCTAGATGAAAATAAGAATGACTTAAAAGTAGAATATATTGATTTTGATTATTCCATAATAAATCCTAAAAATTTAGTTGGTGTAGATGAATTTAATCAGACCTTTTTTGATAAAATTGACCAAATAGAAATTGATATCTCAAATGAACTTCCTTTTGAAAACATCATTACGAACTTTAATTTAAAATCTGAGAAAATCAAAGACTTCAGGTTTACTTATGATAAGAGCGATATAGAAAAAAAGATATTCGAAGCAAGAAATAATAAATTTGATATCATTGAATTTAAAGATGATTATATTCTTTACAAAATAATAAAATCAGAACAACGTTCTCCTAATGTAAATGATCCAGTCCTCAAGGAAGAGATCTTGGGACTTATGTTTGAAAAAAATAAATATGAATTTAACAAGAATTTAATAAAAAAAATTGATGAAAAAAATTTTAACAATGAAGATTTTGTAGAGATGGGAAATAATAAGGTTGAAAATTTATTATTAAATTCTATCAAAGATAACAAAAAATTTGATATCAAAGCTGTCGAACTTCTTTACTCATTACCCATAAATTCTTTTACTCTCATAAATGATGAGATGAGCAATATTTATTTAGCTAAAATAAAGAACTTTCAAAATCAGACGATAGAAAATGATGATAAGATAAATGAATATATGAATAAACAAAATTCAAATCTAAAAAATAATATGTTAAAATCATATGATCTATATCTTAACAGTAGATATAATGTTAATTTAAATCAAAAAACAATAGAACGAGTTAAAAATTTCTTTCAATGATTATAAATCGAAGCTTCAAAGATTTTAAGTTTCGACATAGAAGCAATAAAAATCAAATTATATATACTTCAAAAAAAATTCATGAAGATGAAGAGATTTTAAATTTAATAGATAATTTTTTAAGTGAAAAAAATAGCTTTATATTTGAGTCGGTTGAGAAAGGAAAAATCAAAGGAAGATACACTATATTTGGCAAAAATCCTGACAAGGTATGGGAATTCAAAAATAAAATTTCTTATTTAATTCAAAATGAAAAGAAAATTAAACTGAAAGATAAACCTGAAAACTTGATTGAGAAAATTATTGAAGAATTTAAATTTGAGACCCCCAAGGATTTACCAAAACTTTGTTCTTTAATTTCAGGATATTTCTCATATGACTCTATAAGATATATAGAGAAAATCCCTAATAATTGTAAGGATGATCTAAATATACCTGATGTAAGACTTTTGAGACCAAGAACACTGATTATTCACGATAATTTAAAAAAAGAGATTTTTTATATTAGAAATATCTATAAAGACGAAAAGATTAGAGATTATCAAAAAAAATTTGATGAGGTAAAATCAGATCTTTTTAGATTACTCATTCAATCATCAATTAAGAATATAGATAATAGGACTCCATTAAAATCAAAAAATATTAAAGTTAAATCGAATACGACCAAAAATAGATTCTTGCAAATGATCAATACAGCCAAAAAATATATAAAATTAGGAGATATATTCCAGGTAGTTTTAAGTCAAAGATTTGAAGCTAAATTAACAAAAAAACCGATTGAAATTTATAAAAAACTTAGAGTGACTAACCCATCACCTTTTATGTTTTTTTTTAATTTCAATGACTTCCAAATTATTGGTGCGAGTCCAGAAATTTTAGTGAGACTAAGAGATAATAAAATTACTGTAAGACCAATAGCTGGAACGAGACCAAGAGGAAAAACATTAAAAGAGGATCGTTTTTATGAAAAAGATCTTCTTAATGACAAAAAGGAGCTTTCAGAGCACTTAATGTTATTAGATTTAGGAAGAAATGATGCTGGTAAAGTTTCAAAAATTAATACGGTAAAAGTAACTGAGAGTTTTATTATTGAGAGATATTCTCATGTAATGCACATAGTTTCAAATGTCATCGGTGAATACAATAATAAATTTTCAAAGTTTAAATCACTTCTAGCTGGTTTTCCTGCAGGAACTGTTTCAGGAGCACCAAAAATAAGAGCTATGGAAATTATAGATGAATTAGAAACAACTAAGAGAAAAGTTTATGCTGGTGGTATTGGCTATTTTTCAGCAAACGGAGAGTTTGATACATGCATAGCTTTAAGAACAGCTGTCGCAAAAAATAATAAATTTTATGTTCAAGCTGGCGCTGGAATTGTTGCTGATAGTAAACCTTTAAAAGAGTACGAGGAAACTGTTAATAAAGCAAAAGCTTTAATAAATGCTTTAAAATGAAAAAAATAATTCTTATAGATAATTACGATAGTTTCACTTTTAATCTTTATCACTACCTATCTTCATTAAAAGTTAAGGTAGATGTAATAAGAAATGATCAGATTACATCTAATGAGATATTAAAAAGAAAATATAATAAAATTGTAATCTCACCAGGCCCAGGTAATCCTGATCAATCAGGTAATTGTTTAAAAATAGTAAAATCTTTATATAAAAAAATTCCAATTCTTGGTGTCTGTCTTGGTCATCAAATTATCGGACAGGTATTTGGCTCTAAAATTGTTCAGGCTAAAAAACTAATGCATGGTAAAACAAGCAAAATTATCTCCAAAAAGTTAGGAATATTAAAAAATCTTCCAAAATCATTTGAGGCAACACGTTATCACAGCTTAATTATTGATAAAAAAACACTATCGAAACATCTTGAAATCACTGCTGAAAGCAAAGATGGTTTAGTAATGGGTGTTCAGCATAAAAAATATAATGTTCATGGAGTGCAATTTCATCCTGAAAGTATTAAAACTAAACTAGGTATTAAAATTTTAAAAAATTTTATTAGACTTTAAAATTAATGAAACAATTCATAGATAAAATTAAAAAAAAAGATGATCTATCCTTTGAGGAAAGTAAGGCAGCTTTCGAATTATTAATGGAAGGTAAGGCAAATGAACAGGAAATATTTGATTTTTTAACACTTTTGTCCGCTAAAGGTGAAGTTTCAAATGAGATTGCTGGAGGAGTATACGTTCTAAGAAATAAATCAAAAAGAGTAAATGTGCAAAATTGTATTGATACATGTGGTACAGGTGGTGATGGAATGAACACACTCAATATTTCAACAGCTTCTGCATTATTGCTTGCAAGTATGGGTGTTAAAGTAGCAAAACATGGAAATAAAGCAGTATCTTCTAAATGTGGATCTGGCGATGTTTTAGAGGCATTAAATATAGAAATTAATTTAGAACCAAATGATATTGAGTCACAAATTGAAAAAAATAATTTTGGTTTTATGTTTGCACCAAATTACCACAGTGCAATGAAATACGTTGGACCTACCAGAAAAAAAATTGGTAAAAGAACAATTTTTAATATGATTGGTCCTTTGAGTAGTCCAGCCTTAGTTAAAAGACAAGTTGTTGGTGTCTTTGAAAAAAAGTTATTAAAAATATTTGCTAACGCTTTAAAAAGTTTAGATATTAAATTTGCATGGATCGTCAATAGTGAAGATGGTTTAGATGAAATTTCACCCTACGCTAAAACAAATGTTATCCAATTAAAAAACAATGTTATATCTGAAATTGTTATTGATCCAAAAAAATTAGATATTAACGCAGATAAATTTGAAAATCTAGTTGGTGATGATGCAAAATTTAATGCTAATAAAATGCTTGAAATATTTAAAGGTGAAGATAATGATTTTTCTAAAGCAGTATGTTTAAATGCTGCAGCGGGGTTGATTGTTAATGAAACTCATGAAGAGTTTAGTGAAGCATATAAAAATGCAAGAGAGCATATTTTATCAAACAAAGTTATTAAACATTTAGAGACAATTCAAAATGCCTGAAAATGTTCTCGAAAAAATAATTAAAAAGAAAATAGAAAAAATAGAAAATTCTAAAAAAAATATTTCAATAGCCTCATTAAATGAATTAATTGAGAAAAATAAAATGTTTATTAATTTTAAAGAAAATATTGAAAAAAATATTAAGGAAAATAAATTTTCAATTATTGCTGAGATCAAAAAAGCTAGTCCTTCTGCCGGTGTAATCATAAATGATTATGACCCTGTAAAAATAGCTGGTATATATAATGATAATAAAGCTACTTGTTTGTCTGTTTTGACTGAGGAAAATTTTTTTTTAGGAGATTTGAGACATATAAGTGAAATTAAACAGAATATTAATTTACCAATTCTTTGTAAGGACTTTTTTGTAGATAAATTTCAAATTCCATTAGCAAAGAGTTATGGAGCAGATGCAATATTAATTATATTAGCTGGTGTAAGTGAAAGCCTTGCAAATGAGTTATATGAGGAAGCTTTAAGATTAAACATGTCTGTTATAGTTGAGGTGCATACAGTTGAAGAAGCAAAACAAGCTTTAAAATTTAAAGATGCATTAATTGGTATCAATAATAGGAACTTAAAAACTCTTCAAACTGATATAAATACAACTTTTGATATTCATGATGTTTTGGTTAATCATAAAGGTCCATTAATTTCTGAAAGTGGAATAAAAACAAAAGATGAACTATTGGAACTCTCAAATAAAACATCTATTAAAACTTTTCTAATTGGTGAATCACTTTTGAAAAATTTAGAAAATAATTCCATTTTCTCAGTACTTTAGTCAAATAGTTCCCTATTTTATTGGGTTTTTTACTATTGTGAATTGAAAAGAACTTTTGTAGAACAGATTTTGTACGATATTTGTTCTTATGCTAACAAAAAAACAAAAAAACCTGCTTTTATTTATCAACAAGAAGTTGAGAAGCTCTGGTGTTTCTCCTTCTTATGAGGAGATGAAAGCTTCGTTAAACCTTAAGTCTAAGTCTGGAATTCATAGACTTATAAGTGCATTAGAAGAGAGAGGTTTTATTAAAAGACTTGCTCATAAAGCAAGAGCATTAGAAGTAATTAAATTGCCAGAAACGGCTTCAGCAAACGACATTTATAACAGTTTTTCACCAAGTGTTATTAAAGGTGGTTTAGATGAGGAGAATTTATCATCAGATGATGCCGAGGTACCAGTTTTAGGAAAAATTGCTGCTGGAACACCTGTTGAAGCTATTCAAAATGAGGTTTCAAGAATACCTTTGCCAAGTAATTTAGAGAAAAATGGAGATTATTTTGGTTTAAAAGTTCAAGGGGACTCGATGATTGAAGCTGGGATTCATGAAGGTGATACAGTAATTATTAAAAGAACAGATACAGCTGATAATGGAAAAATTGTTGTTGCTCTAATTGATGAGCATGAAGCAATGTTAAAAAGAATTAGAAAAAAAGGTAAAGTTGTTGCTTTAGAAAGTGCCAACAAAAATTACGAAACTAAAATATTTGGACCTGATAGAGTAAAAGTTCAGGGTGTATTAGTATCTTTATATAGAAACTTCTAAAAAAATAGTCTAAACCATTTTAATGAAAAAAGTAGCAACTAGATTTGCTCCCTCCCCTACTGGTGCATTACATATTGGTGGGGTTAGAACAGCTTTATTTAATTGGTTATATTCCAAAAATCAAAACGGTAAATTCTTCTTAAGAGTAGAGGATACAGATAAAGAAAGATCTAAAGATGAATACAAAGATCAAATAATACAATCGCTTAAATGGATTGGAATTAACTATGATGGAGAGGAATACATTCAATCAGAAAAGGTAGACGATCACATAAAGGTTGCAAATGAGCTACTTAAAAATGGTCATGCATATAAATGTTATTGTTCAAGTGAAGAAATAGAAGAACAAAAAAAAAGAGCAAGGCAAAAAAAGACTCCCTATATTTACGATAGAAAATGGAGAGATAAAAATGAAAATGATGCTCCTAAAGATGTTAAACCTGTCATAAGATTTAAAAGTAAGATTGATGGAACCTCGGTATTGAAAGATTTAGTTCAAGGTGATGTCGAAATAGAAAATAATACTATTGAAGATTTTATTATCTTAAGAAATGACGGTACTCCTACATATAATTTATCAGCATCTGTAGACGATCACCAAATGAATATGACACATATTATTAGAGGTGATGATCATAAAATAAACACCTTCAAACAGATACAAATTTTTCAAGCCATGAAATGGGAGTTACCTTCATTTGCCCATATTCCTTTAATACATACAATTGAGGGAAAGAAATTATCAAAGAGAGATAAAGCATCTACATTAGATGATTATTCTAAAATTGGTATTATGCCAGATGCCCTTCGAAATTATCTTTTAAGATTGGGTTGGTCTTACAAAGATAAAGAAATATTTACATTAGATGAAAGTATAAAATTTTTTAATTTAGAGGGTATCGGTAAATCTCCCTCTAAACTTGATATGAATAGAATTTTGTCAATGAATGAGCACTATATTAAGAATATTGATGAGAATGACTTATTCAATCAATTAACTGAATATTGCAAATTATATAAAAGTGAAATTCAATCAGATAAAAAAGATAAGCTAAAAAAATCACTCACATTTCTTAAGAATAAAGCTAAAACTCTAGAAGATATATTTAATAATGCTCAATATATTTTATTAGATAAAATTAATTTTAATCCAGATGATATAAAATTGATTGACGATAATGCAAAAAAGATAATTTCAGATTTCATTAATCAATTTAAAAAAATTGAACGACCTTCTAGAGAAGTTTTAGAACCAATAATTGAAAATTTGATAAAATCACATAAAACAAATTTCAAAGGGGTCGGTCAACCACTCAGAATATTATTAACAGGATCGAAATTTGGTCCAGGCATTTACGATATTATTCAATCTTTAGATAAAGATGACGTAATTAATAGATTAGAATTAAGTTAAAAAGGTTTACTCGCTTTAATGGCAAGTTCATTTTCTAAGTTACCAGTATTTCTATATAGCCTTCTCAAAGAGGTAGATATATACCAACTATCAATAAGATTTAAATCAAAACCTATTTCTAGTTTAATAGAATTATCATAGTTTTCTCTTATTTGATGATTATATTTTGTATTGAGATCAGATACATACCATGCATTTACGTTTGAAAGAGGAGAAAAATTTTCGAAAACTTCCAGCCTTCCATATGGTAAAAAATGGCCTCTATTAATTTTCTTTTTATATTTTAAAAGACTACCAAAAGAAAAAGATCTATGTTGCAATTTTTGTTCCTCAAATTTAAGTGCTTGTATATTTCCAGATTCCGTAAAACCTTCCAAAAATGAAAAACCAAAATCACCCCTTCCAAATAACAATGAAGTAAATTTATTCTTATTAGTTAGTTTATTAAATTTAATTGATCCAAAAAATTGATTGATATCTCTTTTTCCTGTCAATGAATTTGAAGTATTAGCTTCCTCAATTCTAATAAGACTATTACTGATGCGTCCATAACCTACCAGACCATCAATAAAAAAAGAATGGCTTTGATATGTGCTAGAATAAGCTGTGATGCTAGTCGAATTAGATTTTATTTCTGTACCAGACTTACCAATATCATTATTTTCATACTCTTTTCTCAAAGCAAAACCAACAAGTTTATTTTCATCTATTATTTTATCCATACCAATCGTTAAGGCATTCGAGTCAAAATCTTCTTTTTTTTTATTAACTCTAGCTTTAATTTTTCCTTTTTTAAAATAGCCAGAGCTCCAAATTTTCCACTCTTGGGGTAACAATCCAAATTCATTTTTTAAATAATTAGAAAGAGGAAGTTCGTTTATAAATTTGTTAATATTTTTTTCAGAAATTAATTGTTTCTTCTCGATGCTGCCCTTTAAAAGATACAAGTCTAATAATTTTGCATATGGGTATGTATTTTCTTTCAAATCTATACTTATTCCTACATCCTTAAATTTAATATTATCATTTTTTTTTGTCGTTCTATGCCATTCTATTCTCTCCAAGACAGCATTAGTTGAATTATAAATGAATCTTTTCGCACCTTCTGATTGTCCTTCTACGATACCAACTAATTCTTTATCATCAAAAGCAGTATATGTACCGCTTGCTTCTGTAGATGTTATTGAAATTGTTGCTGTGCCTTGGACTGTAGCAGTTCCACCCATACCACCATACTCAATAATATAAGCATCAACGTTGCTATTATTTATAACATAATCGTTCCAGCTGCCTTTTTTATCTCCAGTACCATACACATGCATATAATCTTCGTTTGTTAAATTATATTGATTAGGTTCTCCAAAATCCCAATTTAAATAACTTTGTTCTGTACATACGACACCGTTGATTGGACTTTCCTCACCTGTTCCACCAGTACCAAATTTTTGACAAGTATAAGTTTGACCAGCTTCAGGCCCATCCATCCATCTCCAAACTCTTTCAGTTCCACTATCAGATCCCCCAGTCCAAGCATTTACAGAAACTTTATTTGCCACAAAGTCATTTTCCTGTGCAGTTGTAATATTTACTAAGTAACCAGTTAATCCATTAAATTTTTGTGCTTCACTTTTTGCTGCAGCTCTAGCATCATCCCATCTAATATCTGTTGCAGAAACAGCTCTATAATAATGACCGTTTTCAGAATTATAGGCAGCACCAGTGGGTGTTGCAGAAGCAGTAATAGAAACGCTAGAGGTACTTCCGTCTCCTTTAAATGAAAGGGTTGCTAATGCTGCATTTACCTCACTTTGTGTACCCTCAAAACCAATTTCAGATCTATTATCATCTGCACAATTGCTAGGTTCAGAGTTTGAGTCTGCTGTATACCCACAATATCCATTGATTTGTTCAAGTCCAGAGACCGTTGTGATTTTCACGAACCCTGCTGTGGCTCTTATTGTAATAAGTACATCGGTTGAAAAACCACTAACAGATGGAGTGGTACCTGTTTCAGATAGCAGAACAAAATCAGATGTATTAGTTGTTAATGATGAAGGAAAAGTAAAACTTGCTGAAAAAACAGTGTTTGAATTAAAAAAAAATATTAAAAAAAGATATACTAGGTTGAATTTAAGTTTAATCATCTTCATAAAAAAATAATTAAACTTAAAAAAAATTTTATTTCAAGAAAATTAAGATAGATATTTCTGTAAAATTAATGAGGCTTCCATAGATGACGAAGTTTTAGACTTAATTTCATCTAAGGTATTATTTACTTCATTAATTTGTTTTTTCATTAAATCTGGATTTTTTAGAAAATAAACAACAGATCTAAAAATTTCTTTTGCATTACATTCTTTTTGAATTAATTCAGGAATAACTTCTTTTTGATTTATAATGTTAATTATATTTGCAAATTTTGTTTTAACTAAAAATTTTACGATTAAAAAATTTATAAAATTCATTTTATAGATGATAATCGATGGTATCTTTAAATTACATATTTCCAAAGAAACTGTTCCAGATTTTGCTACAGCAAATGTAGAGTTTGATAATATCTGAGTTTTAATTTTTTCATCAGATATGACTTCAACATTACTAAAATCCTTTTTTTTTATCTCGTTTTTTATTAAATCTTTACTTTGATTAGTTGCATGAAAAACAAAATCATATTTATTAAATTTTTCATTCATTAATTTAATAAAATCTATTAAGATTGGTAAAAGAATGTTCGTTTCAGATGTACGGCTTCCAGCGAATAAAGATATAATTTTTTTATTGTCATCAATCATACTTGATAGATCTGTTTTTACATTCTCTTTACTTTCAAGTAATGGATGACCAACAAAAGTATTTTTAATATTTTCTTTATCAAAGTATTTTTTTTCAAAATTGAATAGTAATAAAACGTGGTCTAAAAACTTTTTAAAATTCTTAACCCTGCCCTCTCTCCATACCCATACTTGTGGTGCAACATAATGTATTGTTTTAATATTAGGATTGATACTTTTTACTTTTTCAGCAACTCTAAGGGTAAAATCTGGGCTATCTACACTAAAAAGAATATCAGGATTAAATTCAATTATTTTATTTACAGTTTCGTTAATTTTATTTCTGATTTTAAATAAATTCAGAATAACACTAGTAAAACCAATATAAGTTATTTCTTTAAGATCATATATTGATTTGATGCCAAGTTTATTTAAATGAGAACCTCCAACGCTTAAATATTCTATATCTGAGTGACTTTGTTGAAGCTTTGTAATTACAGTTGATGCTAATTTATCTCCTGAAGGTTCACCTGTTAATATAAAAATTTTTTTCATTTCACTGAAATAAACATCTTATTTTTATTAGCAAAACTAATACATTTATTTTTGTCTAAAAATACATGTTGTTTACTTTTTACAACAATACCTTTTAATCCAGCTGTCTTACTTTGTTTCAACGTTTTTAAACCAATGGTAGGTAAGTCAACTCTGAGATCCTGTTTTTTTTTTGGAAACTTAACTAAAACACCATGGTTTCTAAATTTTTTACTTTTGCTTTTTTCAAGCATTTTTTTTGTTCCACCTTTTCCCTCTATTGAAACTATTTTTTTATTTCTGACCACTACTCCCTGACTATAATTGTACTCTTTTAAACTATTTAGCGTTTTGATTGCTTTTCTAATGTCTGACTGATCCTTATTATTGGGCTTAATCTTTGAATAATTACCCTTTTTGAGAGTAAGCTCTGGATTAAATTTAAGTGAATTTTCAGTTTTTATCTGATTTTGAGCTAATATTTTTATTATCTCTCTTAAAATTGCAGCATCACCAAGTTTCGATGCTTTAATAACTCTTGGAATATAATAAATTCCTTTAAAATCTAGTTTTAACTTAGAAAAGTTTGGTTTGTTAACTTTTCCTGCAAATAAGACTCTTTTACAGGTATTTTCCTTAAGAATATTAATCATTTTGCCAAATTGACCTATAGAAACTGAATAAGATTTACTCTCTTTTTTAAATCTTTTTGATTTAGATAAATCTATTATTAAGTACTTTATTTTTCTTTTCTTTATTGTTTTAAGTATTTTATTTGGAAAATCTGTATCACCAAAAATTAATCCTATCATTTTATGAAAATGGTGTACAAATAGATCTTTTTTTATCCTTAGTAATAAATTCTATTACCTCTTTAACTAATGGATTTTCCTGAAATGAGCTATTTAATTTACTTATATTTTCATTAATATTTTTGGTGGCGAAAATCTCCTTATACGCCTCGCTTAATCCTAAAATATCCTTATTTTCAAATTTAGCTCTTCTCAAGCCTATTAGATTTAATCCCTGTAATGAATTTCTATTTCCTGTCGATAATCCATAAGGAATAACATCATGTAGTACTCCTGTCATTCCTCCAATCATTGCCATTTTACCAATTCTTGTAAACTGTTGAACAGCAGAATTTCCACCTATAACAACGTTATCCTCAATAATAGCATGACCTCCTAAAGGCACATTGTTCGCAATGATAACATTATTACCTACCTGACAATCATGAGCTATGTGAGATGAAATCATAAATAAACAATTATTACCAATTATAGTCTTACCTCCACCACCAATTGTTCCAGGATTTATTGTTACATATTCTCTTATTTTATTATTATCCCCAATAACTAAACTTGTTTCTTCGCCACTATATTTTAAGTCTTGAGGGTCATTAATTGAAACAAATGGATAAATTTTATTTCCTTTTCCAATTTTAGTATTTCCAGTTATGCTTACATGTGATTGGATCTCTGTATTCTCTCCAATTTCTACATTGGGACCTATGATAGTGTATGGTCCAATCGTAGCACTTGAATGAACTTTTGCATTTTCGTTAATTATAGCCGTTTTATCTATCATTTATTTTCCCTAACAAAATTTTTTAAATCTTTAGCTGGATAGCCCATCACTTTAGAATTATCAGGAATATTTTTTATAACCCCACTGCCTCCACCTATTTGCACATTATTGCCAATCTTAAGATGTCCTGAAATGCCTGCCTGACCCCCAATCATAACATTGTTGCCTAAAGTTGAACTTCCAGCAAAACCTACTTGTCCAGCAATAATACAATTCTCACCAATTTTAACGTTGTGAGCCACATGTATTTGATTATCTAAAAAAGTATTTTTTCCTATAATTGTGTTTGAAAGAGAACCTCTATCTATCGTAGACCCACAGCCTATTTCAACATTATCTTCGATAATTACAATACCTATTTGGGGGTACCTAAAATTTGAGTTTTTATTTGGAAAAAAACCAAATCCTTTTTTTCCAATTACACAACCATCTAAAATGTGAACATTATTCTTGATTAATGAATTTCTAATAATTACATTTGATCCTATAGAACAATTGTCACCTATATTCACATTTTTCTCTATTATTGAATTATGACCAATTAAACAATTTGCACCAATCTTTACATTTTCACCAATAAGAACATTTTTTCCAAACTTAACTTTATCTTTAAATTCAGTCTCAATTATATCTTTTACTGTGTTATCATAATCATCAGTAATAGAGTCAGGATAGAAAATTTTTGTTATTAGAGCAGTATGCAATAAAACTTTATCGGTAATTATAGCTTTGCAGTTATTTGGTAAAAAAGATTTAAAATTTTCAGATGTAAGGCAGTAAGAAGCTTTTGTTTTTTTTGCATAATCGCTATATTTTTTTGAGTGAAGAAAAGTTATTTGATCTTTTTGAGATGAATTAAGATCTTTTATATCTGTAATTTTATCGTCAGGAAAATTGTCTTTTTTAAAATTAATTGCCTTTAACAAAAAATTTATACTATGAGGGCCTGTATTTTTAAAAAATGGATTTATCATCAATAAGTTTAATATCAAAACTTACTTTAAAAGCTTATCAAGATTTATTGCTAATTATTTCCTATCAACAATTGTGGCTGACCATTGAGCATCTGACATTTTTTTACCATTTACAAAGGCCTCTCCTTTATATTTCCAAACTCTGCCATGAGATCTTATGGCTTCAATATTCAATTCAAGTTTACAATCAGGTATTACAGGATTTCTAAATCTTGCCTTTTCAACACTCATTAAAAAAACTAATTTATCGTCGTATTCTTTTTTATCTATACCATGAGCAGTCAAAGCAGCAGCAGCTTGACCAAAAGCCTCTACAATTAAAACGCCTGGCAAAACTGGGTTACCTGGAAAATGTCCATCTACATAAAATGAATTTTTTTTAACATTCATTATTGCTGTTGCTGAATGAAGATGCTTTATATTAATCAATTCATCTATAAGTAACATTGGCTCCCTATGAGGCAACAGTTCAATTATTTCAGATTTTGTTAACCTATCTTTAGTCATCAATTTTTACTCAAATTTAATTTTTTTATGCTTATCATTAAATATTATAAGAACTTCTTCAGTGATATCTAATTCTTTATCTCCAAAAATTATTTGTTCTTTTTGTAATAAAATCTTCACAGACTCTTTTTCAAGAAAAGCTGTAATAATAGGATTTAAAGCTTCAATGATTTTTTTTTGAGAGTTTATTCTATATTTATTAAAGTCTTCATTTCTCTTTAATCTAATATTATTAAATTTTTTAACCTCATCTTCATAATTTTTTACTAAATTTTCATATTCATCTTTTTTAAGTATATTTTTTTGAGAAATTATTTTCTCTTTTTTAGTTTCAATTTTTTTACCTAAATCGTTCAATTCTGACTTTATTTTTTTACTTTTATTTTCTATAATCTTATTCAAAGTTTTTCCTGCTTCTGAATTGTTTACAATATAATTAATATTTATAAATCTAATATTTTCATTAGCAGCCGATACTTCTACTAGCAAAAATACAAGGAATATTTTCGCAAAAAAGAACTTCATTAAAATTGAGTTCCTAAATTAAATCTAAATGTTTCAGTTTTATCTGAGGAAGCTTTTGTCAGTGCATTTGCAAATGAAAAACTTAAGGGACCTATCGGCGTCATTAAATTAAGTGCAACACCGGTAGAAGATCTTATAGTGCTCTTATCATCAATTGTACTATCATAATCCACACCCCATACATTAGCTGCATCAAAGAAAATACCCACATCCAAATTATCTAGTCCCTCTAAAATATTAGGTATACTGGCTGATAAGTTAAGTGCGGATATATGATTGCCTCCAATATAATCACTATTTTCAACGGGGCCTATTTTACCTTTTTCAAAACCTCTTAATCTATATGAAGGAATATTAAGTCTTTTTGAGATTCTTACATCATCACTAAGGCCTGTTATTGTTTTGGCATACAAACTAATTTTTCCAACTGATTTTGATTTGGTTGAAAATTTTTTGAATTTTGAGACCTCAAATGCATTAGAAAATTCTGCATTATCAGAAATAATTGGTATTTCTTGAGTAAAGAAAGTTTGATAACCATCCTCAGTCCTAAATTTTTTGTCTCTTAAGTCCTGATTTATAGAGTAATTGAAATATAAATCGTTATATGAACCCTCTTGTTTTTTTAAAGTACTAGAGGCTTTGCTTGAAGTTTCTAAGTCCTCAATAAGGAAATCTATTTCTGGACTCAAATATATATTTTGAAATTGTTCAAATTTTGTCCCTAACGAAAAACCAATTTCTGAAGTTTTATAGCCCGACTCTGTTAAATAATCAGATGTAGAGCTTTTAATTGATGTAAACAAAGTATTATCACTATAATTAAAATTAGGCTTTGCATAAACAAATTTACCCTTGATTGTCTCAGCGCTTATTTCTAAGTTTGTGTCTAGTTTAATACCCTTACCTAAAAAATTATTTTCCCTTATTCCTCCACCAATTGTTTCTCCACTTGTACCAAAACCAGCTGATAATGAAATTTCTCCAGTGGGTCTTTCCTCAACATCTATATCAATTATTTTAAAGTTTTTAGAAGTGCCTTCACTTATATTTGATTTAACTTTTTTAAATATACCTAAACTTTGAACATTATTTATTGATTTATTGAACAATATTTCATTAAAAGGATCTCCCTCATCAACTATCAAATTATTTCTAATTACTTCCTCAAGAGTAGCAAAATTTCCTCTTATATTTATTTTCTCAACATAAAATTTTTCACTTTCAGAAACATTAATTGTAAAATTAATCTTATTATCAACAATTTCTTCATTCACTGATGCGTTAATGAATTCATACTGTTTACTTAATGCAATACCATTTATATCATCTAAAATAGCATTTACTTTTAATAAAGAATAAGCATCACCCTTAAATTTAGAAAATTTTTTTGTAATAGGAGTGAATAAATTTTTATCATAATTAGAAGGTAGATTTAATGCGAAGTCATTGAAGAAGAATTTTTTACCTGGAATAATATTAAAGATCAAATTAAAATTTGAATTCTTATCAAATTCTACAAATGAGTTTTCGATTTTTACACTGTAATAACCATTATCTTTAAAATAGTTCTCTAATAATCGTTTATCTAAATTTATCAGTTCTTGATTAATGTAGACATTTCTAGAAATAAACTTCCAAAATTTGTGTTCTTCTGAAGCTATAATTTCTTTTAATCTTTTATCTTTAAAAATTTTTTCACCGAGAAAAATTATTTTTTTAATTTTAGCTTTTTCACCCAATTCAATGTTAATCTTCAAATTTATAGTATTCAATTTTGGATCTAAGTTTTTTGAGGTGGAAATATTTGTAAAATAATATCCATTAGTTTTTAAAATATTATTTATAAGATCTAAATCTGCCGCCAACAGTTCCTCGTCAAAAGACTTCATTGCAGATAACTGCATCTTATCTTTTAAAAATTCAACCAAAGATTGTTTTTTTACACCTAAGATTTCTAAATCCTGAATAATCGGATTTTCAACAACATCTAAATACAAAATTTGATTTTCAAATTTTAAACTAATATTTTTAAAGAAATTTGTCTTATATAGATTTTTTATTATGTTATTTAATTTTGATTTATCAATTTCTTCGTTAATTTTTATTTCTGAAAAAATAATTATAGTCTCATCGGAAATTCTTTGATTTCCTGAAATCTCAAATTTCTTAACTATTTCAGCATAAGTAGATGAAAATAAAAAATAAAAAATTATAAAAAATTTAATTAAAATCTTAATCATGATTAGAGGCTTTATATACCCAAAGCATCCAATTTTAAATGAACATAATTCCTTAAATTATATATTTCTTTTACATTTTTTGGGTGAATTTTCTTAAATTTTTGAAATTCCCTAAGATTAGAAATATTGTAAATTAATTTAATAAGTTCATTAAAATTAATTTTCTCTGATAGAAATTTGTTTACCAAATAATCATTAATAGTTATTAAAACAGTTTCGTATAAAGATGATCGATTCGGCAATTTTTCAAGAACTTTAACTAATGGAAATTTTTTTTTTTCTACATTTCTAAGATTTAAATTATTCAAAATACTAAAATTTAAAGAATTAGTTTTAAGATTTTTATCTGATTTATAATAAATGGAATTGAAAATTGGTATTTTCATGTCAGGTTCATGTGTAAGAATTTTGATTAAACCGTTTTTAAATTTAATTATTGCATGAACATATGACTTAGGATGTATTAATATTGAAATCTTTTTATAATTTACATTAAATATATTTTTAGCTTCAATAACCTCAAAAACTTTATTCATGAGTGTTGCTGAATCGATTGTAATTTTTTTTCCCATTTTCCAATTTGGATGTTTAAGTGCATCAACTAATTTAATCTTATTAAATCGACTTTTGGGTAAATTAATAAATGGTCCACCTGAAGCAGTTATGTAAATCTTTTCGATGTTATTAGTATTGTTATCTTTCAACAATGAAAAAATCGAAAAATGTTCTGAGTCAACTGGAATAAATTTTGTTTTATATTTTTTCAATTCCTTATTAATCAACGACCAACCACATACAATTGCCTCTTTATTTGCTATTGCAATTAATTTTGTATGTTTGATCAATTTATAAGTTGGTAATAATCCACCTATTCCAGAAATAGCGCTCATTACATAATCAACTTTTTTTGGTAAAATTTTTTTCAAACTTTCAAAGTTTTGAAAAATTTTTATCTTTTTATTTTTACAAATAATTTTTGTTTTTTTGAAACTATCAGGATCGGTTATAATTATATTCGTAACATTGAATTTTTTTGCTTGATCAATTAAATCTTTATAATTCGTATTAGCTGTTAATAATTCAATTTTAAAATTTTTTTTATCTTTCTTAATTATATTAAGTAAAGACTTACCAATAGAACTAGTTGAGCCCAATATTGCAATTTTTTTTCTCATCAGATCAAAATTTTATAAAGTAAATATGCTGCAGGGTATGCAAAAATCATTCCATCAATTCTATCAAGTAAACCACCATGACCTGGTATAATTTTTCCAGTGTCTTTGATATTAGATTTTCTCTTGAAGAAGGAAACGATTATATCTCCTAACTGGCTTGCTGTTGATACATAAATTGTTAAAATAAAATTTTCAAAAGAAAGTTCTTGAGGTGTAACTTCTATTTTTGTTAATTCTGAGATGAAATCCAAATTATTAAAAAAAAGTGTTATGAAAATGATTGAAAACAAATATCCACCAACTACTCCTGAATAAGTTTTTTTAGGACTTATTTTTGTTAGTTTGGGTCCCTTAAAAAATTTACCAAATGTATATCCTCCAATATCTGTAAAAATACATATAAATAAAATGATAATAAAATATAGATAGTCACCGTAAAATTCATTTCGAAAAAAAAATGCTGAATAAAAAGATAATATTAGAAAAATTATTCCTGGAATTTTATACTCCTTTTTATTCGACATATGATTCCATTCATAAATTGAGACTGCTAAACAAATTAAAATAAAAAAATTAAAAAAATAAGCTCCTTTAATAATAAAAAAGAGAGATATTGGAACAAACACTAGTGAACTAAATATTCTTTTTTGAAGTTCTTTTTCCATTAAATTTTTCCAAAATTTCTTTTTATACTCATATATTTCTTGATTATCTTATAATAATCTTTTTCATTAAAATCAGGCCATAATTTTTTTTCAAAAAAAATCTCTGAGTAAGCAACTTGCCATAATAAAAAGTTACTTAATCTTTTTGTATTTCCTGTCCTTATTAATATATCTGGATCTGGGATATCTTTTGTCTGTAAATATTTTTTTAAATTTTTTTCATTAATTGACTCTTTATTTTTTGCTAATTCTTTGAATGCGAATATTAACTCAGTTTTTGAACCATAATTTAAAGCTAAATTTATTTGAAGTCTTTTATTTTTTGAGGTTTTTTTTTCTGATAAGTTTAATAGATTATTTAATTTACTCGAGAAATTTTTTTTACCAATAATCTTTAATTTAATTTTTTGTTTATTCAACTCCTCTATTTTATCTTTAAGAAAATTTTCTAAAAGATTGAATAGAAAATTGATCTCTTTTTTTGGTCTTTTCCAATTTTCTGTTGAAAAAGCATACAA
This sequence comes from uncultured Pelagibacteraceae bacterium, assembly GCA_902563075.1. Classification (GTDB taxonomy): domain Bacteria; phylum Pseudomonadota; class Alphaproteobacteria; order Pelagibacterales; family Pelagibacteraceae; genus Pelagibacter. Next base: position 94,035 of record CACEWC010000001.1, on the reverse strand, counting down.
TGTAAGAAATTTTATATTATTTTTGATAGTTTCCTTTATAATTTTTTCTACTGTATTTAAGCCAGCTCTATGACCAGCATTTCTTGAATTTTTATACTTTAAACCCCACCGCCCATTACCATCCATGATAATGGCTACATGTTTTAAAGGGTTCATATTGTCATTATTTCTTTTTCTTTAATTGCAATTTTTTCGTCAACAATTTTTATGTGTTTATCAGTAATAAATTGAACATTTTTTTCAAAAGATTTTTCCTCATCTTCGCCAATTTCTTTTAATTTTAAAAGTTTCTTTAATTCTTCATTAGCATCTCTTCTTATATTTCTAATTGAAATTTTACATTTTTCACCCATAGACTTAATTAATTTTTTAAGCTCTGTTCTTCTTTCTTCATTTAATTCTGGTATTGGTAATCTAATTAATTGCCCATCAATTTGAGGATTTAACCCAAGCTCTGATTTTTTAATAGCGGCATCTACTAAGTTCACATTATTTTGGTCCCAAACTTGAATATTAATTATTCTTGGCTCAGGCGTTGTTATGCTGCCAACCTGATTAATTGGCATTTGTTGACCATAGACATCAACTTTAACAAAATCTAACATTGCTGCATTTGCTCTTCCGGTTCTCAATGATGATAACTCTTTAGAGAATACCTCAATAGCTTTATCCATTTTTAAGCTATGTGATTTTTCATCAAACATCTATTCACCTATTTTTATTCTGCTAAATTCCTTAATCTTTAAACCATTAACAGCAAGTTCTTTTAAAACATCTTGAACTTTTTTTTTCGGTTCCATTACCCAAGCCTGGGTCATAAGAGCATTTTCCTCTTTAAACTTATTCATTTTTCCTAAACTTATTTTTTTTGCAATGTCTTCTGGCTTACCTGAATTTTTAAGTTCTTCTGTTATCAATTCTTGTTCTTTATCAATGATTGTTTTGTCAATTAATGCAGATTCTAAAGCTAAAGGATTCGAAGCCGCAATATGCATTGATAATTGTTTACCAAAGGTTTTTACAGTTTCAGAATTTTCTTTGGTTTCCAACGAGACAACTACAGCTAGTTTTGCCAAGTTGTCCTTAACCACTGTATGCAAATATTGGTAATTAGTTGAAGAAGAGTTTGAGATAGTTTTTGATTGTCCAATTGTTATTTTTTCTCCAATTTTGGCAATCAACGCAACTAAACTGTCCTCAACTGAGGAACCATTTTTCATTTTAGCTTTCTTAAGATTATCTAGATTAGAATCATTTTGGTTATTCAAATCACTTAATTCTTTCACAAAATTTATAAAATCATCATTTTTTGCTACAAAATCTGTTTCACAATTAACTTCGATGATTGAAGTCTTTTTTTCATCACCACTAATTGCAACAACACCCTCTTTTGCTTCTCTTGACATTTTTTTTGATGCTTTTGAAATTCCTTTTACTCTTAAAATTTCTACAGCTTTGTCTAGATCACCATTAGCCTCTTTTATTGCCAAGTTGCAGTCTTTAAAACCAGCTCCTGTAGCAACTCTTAACTTTTTTACTTTTTCAACATCACTCATATTAATTTATCGTTTCTTTTTTTTTTTTACTAAATTTTTCCTCTAATTTTTCTCTATCTTTTTCTTGTACAGTCTTAGATGATTTAGTCTCTTTTTTTATACTTTCTTTTTTCTCAACTTCAGAAATTGAACTTTTTGCAGAAATAATTGTTTCTTTAATTAAATTACAATATAAATCTATTGCTCTTCTAGCATCATCATTTCCTGGGATCGGATAATCAATACCATCAGGATTTGAATTACTGTCTAAAATTGCGACAATTGGGATCCCCAGTTTAACTGACTCCTGAATAGCAAGAGACTCGTAATTTGTATCAATAATAAATACTAAATCAGGAACCTTTTTCATTTCTGCTATGCCGCCCAATGATCTTTGTAGTTTGTCTTTTTTAACACTCATTTTAAGAAGCTCTTTTTTTGTAAAACCTCTATTTTCAGACACTAAATTTAATTCTAATTGTTTTAGCTTTTTAATTGAATTTGATATAGTTCCCCAATTAGTTAGCATTCCTCCTAACCATCTATAATTTACAAAATATTGATCAGTTTCTTTAGCAACTTCAGCTATAGCCTCTGATGCTTGTTTTTTTGTTGAGACAAATAATATTTTTCCATTATTAGAAATAACCTCATGAACTTTTTCTAGTGCAACTTTTGTGAGTTCTAAGGTTTGAGTTAAATCTATTATATGGATGGAATCTCTTTTGCCAAAAATATATTTTTTCATTTTTGGGTTCCATCTAAGTGTTTTGTGTCCTAAATGAACACCTGCTTCTAATAATTGTTGGATTGTTACGTTAGGTATTTTCATATTTATTCCCGGTTAAGCCACCACAGTAATTTCCAATTAAGGACCGGAGGTATAAAACCAAAAACTGTGTGCGTTTTTGTTAATTTTAGTGACTATTTACAAAGATTTTTTTTATTAAACAAGCTTAAAATTATCTGATAATCGCGGAAATCTCTTTATTTCTAATTATATTTAACATTTTTCTGTTGATATTTCTCTTATTCTTAAGGGTAAAATCCAATTCACTATTTTGGTCGCATAACTTGATTTTAACAACTGTATTTCCATCGTTAGGTATAATTTTTGAGATTAAGTTTAATTCCTCTAATGATTTTAAATTAAAAAATACCTCTTCGATTGGTTTGTTTATCAATTCTGAAAGTGAGGCTATTTTCTGGACATTTATTCTCTTAAAGCGATTTTCTTCATCTGACACAGATTTTGTTAAAGTTAGTATTATTGATGATCCTTCTTTCAACATATCACGATTTTTTTCTAAAACCTCAGAAAAAACAAACAACTCAAAAACACTTGTTAGATCAGTTAATTTTAAAACAGCATAAGGATTTCCTTTGGCAGTTTTTCTTTCTTGTATTTTTAATAAGGTTGCAGCAATATTTGAATTAAATATTTCATTGTCATTATTAAAACTTAAGTAGTCTTTTATATTATAGTCTTCAAATATTTCTTTAAATTGATTTAAGGGATGATCAGAAATAAAAAAGCCAACTGACTCAAATTCTTTGGACAATCTTTCTTCAAACTTCCAGTCATCAATTTTCATTATCACTTCACTATCTGGGCTATTATTTTCACCAAATAAATCAATCTGATTAGCAGATTTATTTTCATAAATATTTTTAGATTTTGTAATAAAATTTGGTATTGAATTAAATAACGAATGTCTATTCAAATTTATGTTATCAAAAGTACCTGCTTTAACTAAACCTTCTAATTGTAACTTATTTATATCTTTTGGATTTACTCTATTTAAAAAATTATTTATTGAGGTAAATTTTCCATTTTTCAATCTTTCTTCAACAATATTTGAAACTGCTTCATAACCTACAGCTTTGATGGCTCCCAATGCATAAAAGAATTTTTCTCCATCTGTTCTAAAATCAGCATAACATTCATTAATATCTGGTCTTACTATCTTTATGTTTAATCTTTTTAATTCCTCATAAAACTCACTTAATTTATTTTGATTAGAAATATCCATTGTCATTGATGCAGCAATGAACTCTTTTGGATAATATGTTTTTAAATAAGCCGTTTGATAAGAAATAATTGCATATGCAGCTGCATGACTTTTATTAAAACCATATTCTGCAAAAGGCTCTATTTTCAAAAATATTCCTGCAGCAACATCTTTGCTAATTCCATTGTTTACAGCACCAGAAATAAAACTTTGTTTTTGTTTTTCTAATTCTGCTCTTTTCTTTTTACCCATTGCTCTCCTTAAAATATCTGCTTGACCAGCAGTAAAGCCAGAGAGTTTTTGTGCAATTTGCATGACTTGTTCTTGGTAAATTATTACACCATAGGTAGGTCGTAAAATATCCTCAAGTAAAGGATGTAAATAATCGGGTGTCTTTTTTCCATGTTTGCAATCATTATAAATTGGTATATTGCTCATTGGACCTGGTCTATAAAGCGCTACTAGGGCAATAATATCTTCTATGTGATTTGGTTTCATTTGCATCAATGCTTCACGCATTCCAGCACTTTCAATTTGAAATAAACCAACAGTTTTGCCAGATGACAATAGATCAAAAACTTTTTGATCTTCAAAATTTATGTTTTCAATATTAAATTTTTTATCTTTTTTTCTTATTAATTTTTGAGTGTTATTTATAACAGTTAAAGTTTTTAATCCCAAAAAATCAAACTTGATTAATCCTGCATTTTCAGCTGAGTACATGTCAAATTGTGTTGAAGGTAATAATAAGTCAGATGTTGCGTCCTTGTATAATGGTACCATCTCAGTTAACTCTTTGTCTGCTATCACTACACCTGCAGCATGAGTTGCAACGTTTCTATTTAGTCCTTCTAATTTTAATGAAAGATCTGTAAGTTTTTTTACTCTACTATCCTCATTTATCAGTTTTTGAAGTCTTGGTTCTCCAGCTATACATTCGGTCAGATTTTGTGGCCTTGATGGATCAAAGGGTATCATTTTCGATATACTGTCAACAAAACCATAAGCCAATCCTAAAACACGTCCAACGTCTCTAATAACCATTCTAGCCTTTAATTTTCCAAATGTGATAATATGAGCTACACTATTTTTATATTTTTTTGTTAAATATTTAAAAACTAAATCTCTTTTTTCTTCGCAAAAATCTATATCAAAATCAGGCATTGAGATTCTGTCAGGGTTCAAAAATCTTTCAAAAATTAGGTTAAATTTTATTGGATCAACATCAGTTATTGAAAGACACCAAGCGACCAGAGAACCAGCACCAGATCCTCTGCCAGGTCCAACTGGTATATCATTTTCTTTTGCCCATTTAATATAGTCAGATACAATTAAAAAATAACTTGCATAATTCATTTTAATTATGATTTCTAACTCATGATCTAATCTATCTTTATATTTCAAATAATTCTTGTCAGATACAAAATCTTTATTGTCTAAATTAAATATCTTTATAAATTTTTCATTCAGACCGTCTAATGAGTCTTTTTTTAAAATTTCATCTGCGCTAATACCTTTGTCGGAACTTATATTAGGTAAAATAGGTTTAGAAGGTAAAGGTCTAAAATTACATCGAAAAGGAAAATAATAATTATTTTCTAATGCCTCTGGCAAATCAGCAAATAAATCAACCATTTCTGAACTACTTTTAAGGTAATGATGGTTACTAAATCTAACTCTATTTTTTTCGTTAACATAGGTCTTATTTTTTATACAAATCAATGCATCATGTGCCTCATGCATATCTTTATTAATGTAAAACACTTCGTTAGTTGCGATTAAAGGAATATCTAATTTTTTTGAACTTATTAAATTAAATTTTTCAAATTCTTTTTCATTTTGATCACCATGACGTTGAATTTCAATATAAAATCTATCTCCATAATTAGCTTTTAGTTTTGAAAAAATTTCACTAATTTCCGAAAATTTACCCTTATTAAACAATTGCCCGAATAAACCGTTAATTGTTCCAGAGAATATTGCTACACCTTCATTGTTATTTAGTAATTCATTAAAATCTAAATGAGGATCAGAAAGTTCATTATTTTTTAGAAAAGACAATGATGATAACTTTATTATTGTTTTGTATCCATCTTCATTTAAAGCAAATAAAGGTAATAGACCAGTTGTATCATTTAATTTAAAATTGATTTGTGTTCCAATTATTGGTTGAGATCCAGATTTAGATAATTTTTCAGCAAACTCTAAGGCGCCACATAGATTAGAGGTATCACACAAACCTATTGCTTTTAGTTTATTATCTTTAGAAATATCTTTTAAATCATCTATCTTAATGGCTCCTTCGCAAATAGAAAATTGAGAATGTATTTTTAGATGATTAAAATTTTTAAAATTAGTCTCTTGCATTAATGGTCCTTATATTACCATTAACTATTTCCAACATGCAATCAGCCTTTTTAGCAAAAAATCTATTATGAGTTGCAAAGATTATTAGTCGGTTTGCATTAATTTGTTTTTTTAAAAGATCAAAAACACTTTTTGCAGTTTCTAAATCTAAACTTCCTGTTGGTTCGTCGGCTAAGATAACTTGAGGATCATTAATAAGAGCTCTAGCTATTGATACTCTTTGTTTTTCACCTCCAGAGAGTTCTGCAGGATAATGGTAAATTCGATTCGATAAACCAACCTTTTTTAATAATTTTTTTGATTTTATTTCTGAAATTTCTTTATTTTTTTCAATAGCAAGATTAGCCAAATATACATTTTCTAAAGCTGTAAAATCTGGAAGTAAATTATCCTGTTGATATATAATTCCAATTTTATTAGCTCTTAAAACGTCATTATAGTTAGAATTTTTATAATCTATTTGTCTATTTCCATATTTCATTATACCACTTGATGGTCTATCGATTAATGACAACAAGTTTAGTAATGTTGATTTTCCAGAACCAGAAGGTCCCATTAAAGAATAAATTTTTCCAAGTTTAAAATTATAAGTTAATTTTTTTAAAACTTTTAAATTTTTTTGTTGAGTAAAAGACTTGGAAATATTTGAAAGTTTAATTAAATTATTCATATTTTAATGCTTTAACAGGATCTAGTTTTGCTGCTTTTAAAGCGGGGAAAATTGACACAATAATTGTAATAATTATTGAGCATAGCGAGATTAATAAAATTGATGGCGGGTTAATCTCTGAGGGCATCGTACTTAAAAAATATATTTCTTCTGGAAACAAAGTTATGTTGAACAAAGTGCTTAAAAATTGTCTTAAATTTTCAACATATATTGAAAAAGTTACACCAAGAATAATTCCAAAAATTGTAGCAGATGTTCCTATTATTACGCCAACAAGAAAAAAAATTTTTACAATTGATTTGTTAAGTACACCAATAGATTTTAATATCGCAATATCTTTTGTTTTGTTTTTAACCAATATTGTTAAACCAGAGATAATGTTAAAAGCGGCTACAATAATAATTAAAGACAATATTATAAACATTACATTTCTCTCAACTTTAAGAGCTGAAAAAAGAGCACTATTCATATCTGACCATGAGTACACAAATTCATTTTTAAAAATTTTCTGTACTATTTTTTTTTGGTCTTCAATTTTTTGAGGATTTTTAAGATAAATTTCTAAATTTCTATCATCCTTATTTAGATTAAAGAACTCCTCTAGAGTTGATAAATTTATAAAAGCTATATTGTTGTCGAAATCAACAAGTCCACTTTCAAAAATTGATACAACTGTAAAAGTTTTTTGTTTAGGTATATTACCTATTATAGTCTCAATCCCACTTGAGGACATGATTGTAATATCATCCCCTATATCAAGATTTAGAGTAAAACTAAGCTCTTTTCCAATTGAAATAAAATTTTTACTTAAGTTATTTCTATTGCCTAAAAAATTTTTATTCTTTACTAATTCAAGTTTCGAGAAATCATTATTTTTATAACCTCGCAATACTATTCCTTTGGAGGTCTCGCTTTTAATCATTATGGCCTCACCTGAATTACTTAAAATCAATTCATCAGAAATAAGTTTTAAATTGTTAAGTTTTAACTTTTCAATTTCGATTACATTTTCATATGGTTTGACGGTTATATGAGCATTGAAACCAACTATCTTATTTATTAGTTCTGTCCGGAAACCATTCATGACTGACATAACGATTATTAAAACAGCTACACCAAGACTGATACCTATAAATGAAAAAATTGAAATAACATTTAGAAAGCCATCTTTTTTTCTAGCTTTCAAAAACCTGAAGGTAATTTCTTTTTCTAAAGTAGAAATCAATTTTTTTCTTTTTGTTTTTTAATTATTTCTATTATTTCAACTATTTTTAATTTTTTTGTTTCTTTTCCAACTTCTTTAAATTCTATTAAGTCACCCTCAGTTTGTTTACCTATTATTATTTGATATGGAGCACCTATTAAATTCATCTTTTTTATTTTTGATGAAAAATTTTCATCAGTATCGTCAATTATTGCATCAATATTGTTTTTTTCTAATTCAGAATTAATCATGTTTGCTTTTTCTAATGCTGAATTATCATTTTTATTTATCATTGTTATTATTCCAATATCATATGGTGCAACAGATATTGGCCATTTCATGATTTCATTTTTCTCATCATATTTTGCCTCTATTATTGCGCCTACTAACCTTGAAACTCCTATGCCGTATGAGCCCATTTTAACAAAATCTTTTTTACCGCCAGGAAGATCTACTGATGCACCCATTGGTTTTGAATATTTGTCACCAAAATAAAATATATGACCCACCTCAATCCCTTTAGTTTTCAATCGATTAGTTTCTGAAACTTTTTTTTCAAACTCATTCTTGTCAAATTTTTCATCAGTAACTGAGTAAAATTCTTCATATTTTTTTCTAAGGTCTTCTAAAGATTTTTTTTCTAATTTCGTGCCTTCACTTTTCAAATCAAAAATTCTCTTATCCGTATAAATTTTGCTTTCACCAGTTTCAGCTAAAATAATAAACTCATGAGAAAGGTTACCTCCTATAGGTCCAGTATCAGCAGCCATTGGAATGGCAGTAAGATCTAATCTCTTAAAAGTTTTTAAATAAGATAAAAAAAATTTATTATAAGAAAATAAAGCTTCCTCATCAGAAATATCGAATGAGTAAGCATCTTTCATATAAAACTCTCTACATCTCATTATTCCAAATCGTGGTCTAATCTCATCTCTAAATTTCCATTGAATATGATATAAAAGTTGTGGAAGAGATTTATAAGATTTAACTGATGCTCTAAATATATCTGTTACAAGTTCTTCATTGGTTGGGCCGTAAAGCATTTCACGATTTTGACGATCTTTTATTCTTAGCATTTCTTCACCGTAGTCCTCGTAGCGCCCACTCTCTTTCCATATTTCACTTGATTGTATGGTTGGCATTAAAATTTCTTGAGCTCCAATTTTATTTTGCTCTTCTCTAACAATATCCTCAATTTTTTTCATGACTTTAAAACCTAATGGTAACCAAGAGTAAATTCCTGCTGATGATTGTTTAATCATTCCCACACGTAACATTAATTGATGTGATTTTATTTTGGCTTCTGAAGGATTGTTTTTTAAAATTGGAATAAATGATTGTGAAATATACATTCTAAGTGATTATATTTCTTAAATTTAAATATTCAAATTTCATAAGTAAGTAAATAATTATAAACAAAACTGTTGTAATTCCAGTACAATAAACAAATTTCTTTAACATTTTCGGATTTTCTGGGGAGCCTGGATCCTCACCCTCAATTTTAATCACTTTATTTCTCTCTACATCTATTGGTAGAATTGCAAAGAAAATTATCCACCAAATAATTATATAGATTATTGCTAATCCTGTGAGGCTCATTAAATCTTAACCAAGTTAATATTAGCGAAAGGTTTTTTTCCAGTTTTTTCTTTAGTAAATTTACGACAAGCAATTTTTAGCGCATCTATTAAATTGTGCTCTTGCTGTTTATTACCAAGTTTAAATGTTCTTGATGTTTTTTCAATTTCATCTTCTAGTCCATATAAAAACTCCTCTTTCTCATAAACAGGCAATCCTCTGAAAGTGATTATTGGACTATTATGGATATTTCCCTTTGGAGTAATTAAAATTGTTATTTCCAAATATCCATTACTACTCAAATTTCTTCTGTCTTTTATTGACTGAGAATCTTCTTCAACACTGACATTTCCATCTAAATATAATCTACCGCTCGGTGCTTTATCATAAACTTCTGGTTTATCTCCAGGTGATAATTTTACAATATCTCCATTTTCAACTTGAACAGGATGAGGAACCTGCATTTCTTTTGCAAAATTGATATGTTCTATCATATGTCTGTGCTCTCCATGAACTGGAATAACACATTGGGGTTTGACCCATTGATACATATCTTTAAGATCTTCCCGATTTGGATGACCTGATACGTGAATAAATTCAGTTTCTTCAGAGATCACCTCGATACCATCTTTCACTAATTGATTATGGAGCTTATAAAGTTTTTTTTCATTACCTGGAATAATTTTTGATGAAAAAATTACAGCGTCATCTTTTTCAATAAATACATCTGGATGAACATAATTTGCTATTCGCATCATTGCTCCCATTGGTTCGCCTTGACTACCTGTGCATAAATAGAGAATTTTTTCTCTAGAAAAATTTTTTGCATCCCTAGGATCAATAGGTTCAATTGTATTTTTTAAATATCCACATTGTCTTGCAGCCTTATAAATTCTGTGCATTGATCTTCCAACTAAAGATATCTGTCTCCCAGATTTTTCAGCACAGTAAAAAGCTGTTTCCATTCTTGCGACGTTTGACGCAAAAGAAGTGATGATAACTCTTTTTTTTAATCGATTAACTATATTTAACAAATTTTTTCTTACATCTAACTCTGATCCTGATCTTCCGGCACTAAAAACATTTGTTGAGTCACAAATCATTGCTAAGACACCCTCATCACCTATTTCTTTTAACCTTTTAGAATTAATTTCATCACCGATTAGTGGATTTGGATCAACTTTCCAGTCTCCAGTATGTAGAATTACACCTGCTGGGGTTTTTATTCTCAAACCATTTGGCTCTAGTATTGAATGTGTTAAGGTGATGTATTCAATCTCAAACTTTTCTAATGAAATATTTCCATTTAATTCAACAATTTGTAGATCTTTAGTAATATCAATATGTTTTTCTTTAAATTTTTCCTTTATCAAAACAGCTGTGAACGGTGTTGCATATATCTTGCATTGAAGTTTTGGCCATAAATGAGCAATCGCTCCAATGTGATCTTCATGAGCATGGGTAAGAACTATACCTAATAAATTATCTTTCTTTTCAACAATAAATCCTGGATCTGGATAAATTAAATCTATTCCAGGAAGAGTATCATCTGCAAAAGTAACACCAATATCAACCATGATCCATTTGTGGTCGCCTGGTAAACCATAACCAAACAGATTCATGTTCATCCCAATTTCACCAGATCCACCTAGTGGACAAAATAATAATTCTTCTTTCATCAATTTAATAATTTAGAAATTTTTATAAGACCCTTAACGGTGATATCTTTGTTTTCAATAACTTTTGTTTTAATCGAATTTTTAAATAAATCAGAAAAGCCACCCGTAATAACAACCTTATAAGATTTTCCTGTTTCTTTCTTAATCAAATTAATAATATTGTCAATTAGGCCTGCATAGCCCCAAAAAAAACCTGATCTAACAGCTGAATTCGTATCAATTCCAATTACTTTTTTTATTTTTTTAAGATTAATTTTTGGTATTAGAGAAGCCTTATCAGTTAAAGTATTTAATGAAATACTTATACCGGGAGCAATAACGCCTCCTCGGTAAGTATTATTTGCTAATACATCGAACGTTGTAGCTGTGCCAAAATCTAAAATGATGAAATTTTTCTTAGGACTCATTAAACTTATTGCATTTGCCAGTCTATCAGAGCCGACTTGTTTAAAGTTTGCTTTTATATTTAGAATAGATTTTAAATTGAGATCTTTTATTTCATAACACTTAACTTTAGTTTTTTTTGATATAAATTTTTTAATAGAGTTAAAAGTTTTTGGGACAACGCTACAAAATAATATCTTTTCAATATTCTTGAAATCTTTTGTTAAAATTTTAAATTTTTTATTGAGAATTGAGTTTGTTATTGATTTTGATGGTAAACTTATTTTTTTTGAGATCTTATCTTTAGGATTTACTAAAAATAATTTGGTTACTGAATTTCCAATATCTCCTAAAATTATCATATTTATATTTATACTCTTTTTTTAATTAATCTCTTTAAATTGTTTTCAAAAATCTTTTTAAGTTTTAATTCAAATTTTTTTTTTGATATATCTTTGTTTATAAGCTCTCTTAAATGAGTAGTTGGATAATTTCTTATTAAGGGACTTTTTATTAAATTTACTCCAATACCAACAACCAAATAAGTATTATCAAATTTATTCACTTTTTCTTGTAATATTCCACATATCTTTTTTTTTTGGATTAAAAGATCATTAGGTTTTTTAAAATGAATCTTTTTTTTATAATATTGTGAAATACATTTTTTAACTATTAAACAATTAATTTTAGTTAATTTATTTAAAGATATCTTAAATTTTTTAAGATTGTAAAAAAAACTTACGAATAAATTTCCTTTATAGGAAACCCATTTTGTTCCATATTGACCTCTACCATTAACTTGCAAATCAGATAAGATCATACCAAAATCATAATTATAATTTTTGATTATTCTTATTGCGGTATTATTGGTACTTTTTACTTTATTAAATCTAAATATTTTAAATTTCATTAAATTATATTGATTTTTGAAACTACATCAATCAATTCACTAGGAAAAATAAAATACATTAAAATTAGTATTGTAGAAACTGTTAAAGATAACTTCAACCAAAGGTTATGATCTTTGTCGTAACTATCTTTTTCCTCATCAAAATACATTATCTTAATAATTCGCAAGTAATAAAACGCTGCTACTACTGTTGATAATAGTCCAACAATAGCTAAAAAATACATTGACTGTTCAATGACAGCTTTAAAAATATAAAATTTTGCAAAAAAACCTGCAAGTGGTGGTATTCCGGCTAGAGAAAACAGAATTATCAATAATGAAATTGAAAGCAAGGGATGATTTTTTGATAATCCTGATAAATCATCTATTTGTTCATAATAAATATTGTTTCTTTTCATCATTAACAAACATGAAAAAAAACCTAAGTTCATGATAATATAAATGGTCATATAGATAACTGAGCTTTGTATCCCTTCATTAGACCCAGTTGCTAAACCTGCTAATGCATATCCAATATGACTAATAGAGCTATAAGCTATAAGTCTTTTAAGATTTTTTTGTCCTATTGCTGCTATCGCACCAAAAAGCATGGATGCGATTGATAAAAAAACTAAAATCATTTGCCACTGATCAATAAGATTTAAAAAAGGAACATATAAAAATCTTATAAACACAGTTAACGCTGCTATTTTAGGAACCATTGTAAAAAATAATGTTACTGATGTTGGCGACCCTTCATAAACGTCTGGGGCCCACATATGAAAAGGTACAGCAGAAATTTTAAACGCTAAACCCACCAAAATAAAAACTATTCCAAAAGTAATAGCATATTCATTTGTATTAAATTGGGTTGAAATAACATTAAAATTTGTTGAACCTGTAAAACCATAAATCAAAGAACAACCGTACAATAATAAACCTGATGATAATGCACTTAAAACAAAATATTTTAATCCTGCTTCAGATGATTTTAATTGATCTCTATTAAATGTTGCCAAAACATACAAGGCTAATGACTGAAGTTCTAAACCCATATAGAAAACAATTAGATCATTAGAGCTAATCATAATCATCATGCCCAATACAGAACTTAGAATTAAAATTGGATATTCAATTTTGAAAATTTTAAAAGTTCTTAAATAATTTGATGAAATTAGCAAAACTACAAAAGCAGCCAATAAAGTTATAATCTTCATGAATGATGACAAATAATCAATGATAATACTCTCATTAAATAGAGTTGTCGGATTAATACTTAAAGTTTCATTAAATGTGATGACTGCTGTAATTAATAAAACTAATAATGAAATATTATGAATCATTTTTGAACTATCTTTTTTAAAAACCCCTAAGATAAGTAAAAACATTATTGATAATGAGATAAAAATTTCTGGAAATATTAATTCAATATTATTCATTATTTGCTTGCCACACTGAAGTTATATGTATCTATTAAATCTCTAATTGAAACTTCAATAGTGTTAATTAATGGCTCTGGATAAAAACCGAAATATAAAGTTGGTATAGCCAAACAGGTGAGCGTGAACGCCTCTGATTTATTTAAATCAATCATTTTTTTTAACTCAGAATTTATTAGTTTTCCAAAAATAACTCTTTTGTACAACCAAAGCATATATGCTGCTCCAATGATAACTCCTAAACTAGCTAATACTGCTACTAAAAAATTATCTTTAAAAGCAGCCATTAAAATTAAAAATTCACCAACAAACCCACTTGTTCCTGGTAATCCTAAAGCAGCTAAAGTAAATACCATAAATAAAATAGCATATTTGGGTATAACAGTAACAATACCTCCATAGGTTTCGATCAATCTTGAATGCATTCGATCATAAACAACGCCAACACATAAAAATAAAGCTGCTGATACTAGACCGTGACTGATCATTTGAATTATACTTCCTTCAATACCTTGCTGTTGGATTGTAAATATACCTAAAGTAACAAACCCCATATGGGCCACAGAAGAATAAGCTATTAATTTTTTCATATCCTCTTGCATTAAAGCTATTAACGACGTGAAAATGATTGCGATAACACTCAATGTATAAATTAAAGGAGTAAAAACCTCTGAAGCGGAGGGAAATAATCCCAAAGAAAATCTTATAAATCCATAGCCTGCCATTTTAAGTAAAATAGCAGCTAACAACACCGATCCTGCTGTTGGAGCTTCAACGTGTGCATCTGGAAGCCATGTATGAACTGGCCACATTGGAGTTTTTACTGCAAATGAACTAAAAAAAGCTAGCCACAACAAATTTTGATATTTCGTGTCTATACCCAATTCATAAAGTTGAACAACATCTGTGGTACCTGTGATCCAATAAATTGAAATTATTGCCACTAACATTAGAACTGATCCCAAAAGAGTAAATAAAAAAAACTTAAAAGCAGAATAAACTCTTCTTGCCCCACCCCAAATTCCAATAATTAAAAACATTGGGATTAATCCAGCCTCGAAAAATAAGTAAAAAACAACAAGATCTAGAGAACAAAAAACACCTATCATGAAAGTTTCCATAACAAGTATAGCTATTAAAAATTCATTTAATCTTTTCGTGACTGAATTATTAACTGAAATTATACATAGAGGTGTAATAAATGTTGTAAGAATCAAAAAAAGTATTGATATTCCATCAACTCCTACTTTGTAATTAATTAAACCTTTGATCCAAATTCTATCTTCAACAAATTGGAAAGCAGAAGTTGTTTGGTCAAATAAAAACCATAAATAAATAGATAAAAAAAAGTTTACTAGAGATGTAAATAAGGCAACATATTTTGCAGTAATCTTATTTTCACTTTTACTTTTTGTAAAAAATAAAAAGAGTGCTCCAATGGAAGGTAAAAGTATTAATGAAGAAAGAATTGGGAAATTCATTATTTAACAATTAAGAAGGTTAAAAAAGCAGAAAAACCAAGTAACATTATAAATGCATATTGATAAATATAACCACTTTGAAATTTGTTGGCTTTGATAGAAAATTTTTTAATTATTACAGAAATTCCATCAGGTCCAAAGCCATCAATAACTTTAACATCAAAAAATTTCCATAAAAATAAACCAAATTTTTTTGAAGATTTTACAAATAATGTTTCGTAAATTTCATCAAAATACCATTTGTTTAACAAAAATTTATATAGTGGCTCATTAATACTGACTAGTTGAGCTGAAAAATTCTTATTTTTTACGAATAAATAATAAGCAAATGGTATAGATAAAGTTACTAATGTTGGGGTTAAAACTAAAAACCACAATGGTGGGTGGTCAGTGCTTAATGGTTCTAAAAAGAAAATCGATTTATTCCAAAAATTATTAATTCCTTCATAACCTATAAATAAATCCTTAAAAATAAATCCAGCAAAAATCGCTCCAAGAGATAATATTATCAGAGGTATTAACATAACTAGTGGGGACTCATGTGTCTCCTCGATATTGAGTTTCTTGTTGTTGTATTGACCATGAAAAGTTTTAAACATCAGTCTCCACGAATAGATTGATGTTAAAAAAGCCGTAAATATTCCGATACCAGCTGCATAGTAACCTGTTGTAGTGCCACTTAAATATGCAAATTCTATAATTGCATCCTTAGAATAAAAACCAGATAGCAAAGGAAATCCTGTTAACGCTAAAGTTCCAATTATCATCAGAGCATAAGTGTATGGCAATTTTCTCCATACTCCTCCCATATTATTTATGTTTTGCTCATCTTTAAAAGCATGAATAACAGACCCTGATCCTAGAAATAATAATGCCTTAAAAAATGCATGAGTAAATAAATGAAACATTGCAACATTATATGCACCTACACCAGCAGCAAAAAACATATAACCTAATTGACTACAAGTGGAATAAGCTATAATTTTTTTTATATCTGTTTGAACTAAAGCTACACTCGCTGCAAAAAAAGCAGTACTCATACCTACTACAGTGACAATGTTTAAAGCTAACTCTGAATATTCGTATATCGGTGAACATCTTACAACTAAAAAAACTCCAGCAGTAACCATTGTGGCTGCATGGATCAAAGCTGAAACAGGTGTTGGGCCTTCCATTGCGTCTGGCAACCAGGTATGTAAAAAAATTTGAGCCGATTTACCCATAGCACCAATGAATAATAAAATACAAATTAAATCTACAGCATTAATCTGAATACCTAAAAAATTAAGTTTTTCATCTACAACTGTTGGGATTTGATTAAAAACTTCTGTGTAGTTAACTGTACCAAATAAATAAAAAATTAAAAATATACCAAGAGCAAAACCAAAATCTCCAACTCTATTTACAACAAACGCCTTAATAGCTGCTGCATTTGCAGTTTCTTTTTTAAACCAAAAACCAATTAAGAAATAAGAACAAAGACCTACCCCCTCCCAACCAAAAAATAATTGGATAAAATTATCGGCTGTTACCAGCATTAACATAGCAAATGTAAATAAAGATAAGTAAGCCATAAATCTTGGTTTATGAGGATCATGGGACATGTATCCAATTGAATAGATATGAACCAATGCAGAAACAAAAGTTACGACTATTAACATTACTGATGACAATGCATCTATTTTCATTGACCAGTTTACCTCAAGTGATCCAGAATTAATCCATGTAGCAATTATTATATTTTCCTCGTATTGATTAAAAATTACCTCATAAAATACAATTGCTGAAAGAATAGCTGAAATTGATACCAACAAACTTGTAACTATTTCAGAATTTCTGTCACCTATAAATTTACCAAAAAATCCAGATATAATTGATGCGATTAATGGTAATGCTAAAATTGAAATTTCCATTCTATCCTTTTAATTTATCTATCTCTTCAACTCTTATAGTTCCCGCATTTCTGTAATAGACTACTATTATAGCAAGACCAATAGCTGCCTCAGCAGCTGCTACAGTTAAAATAAATAATGTAAAAACTTGACCAGTTAAATCACCAAGATAAATAGAAAATGATACTAAATTAATGTTCACAGCTAATAATATCAGCTCAATACTCATCAAAATCACGATAATATTTTTTCTATTAAGAAAGATACCAATCACACCAATACTAAAGATAACCGCTCCTAAAGTAAGATAATGTCCTAAACCTATTTCAGTCATCTATCTTTACTCCTTTGTTTGATTGAACTTCTAAAACTTCGATACCTTCAGATCTTTCTCTAGAAATTTGTCTCAAATAACTTTGGGTTTTTAATCCTTCTCTTCGTCTAAAGGTAAGAACGATCGCACCAATCATTGCAATTAATAATATCATTCCGCTAATTTGAAAAATATGAATGTAATCAGTATACAAAACCTGGCCTAATGAATGTGTATTACTTATTTCATTAGAACTTTGAGTAGTATTTGGATTAGACAATTCAGGTTTATATTTCCAGCCACCTACAACAATAATTAATTCAAAAAAAATAATTGTGCTTATAATTAAACCGACTGGAATGTGGCTAGAAGTAGTTGACTCAGAATTAAACCATTGATTTTTTTGTTGAGCGACATTTAACATCATCACAACGAATAAGAACAAAACGGCTACTGCACCAACATATACAATGAGCATTATCATTCCTAAAAACTCCGCACCAATCATTATAAAGAGACATGAAATACTAATAAAATCTAATATTAAAAAAAAAACTGAGTGTACGGTATTTTTCGAAACTGTAACCATGATGGCTGAAATAACTGCAATAATCGAAAAGACGTAAAAAAATATTGCATGAGCTACCATAAATTTACCTATAAGGATTGTCTGATTTTATATTTGCCGCTAAAATATTTTCCCATCTATCACCATTATCTAGTAGTTTTTCTTTAGTATAATAAAGCTCTTCTCTTGTCTCTGTTGAAAATTCAAAATTTGGACCTTGAACTATTGCATCTACAGGGCATGACTCCTCACATAAACCACAATAAATACATTTCATCATATCAATATCGTAACGCGTAGTTTTTCTGCTTCCATCAGATCTTTCAGCTGACTCGATTGTAATTGCTTGCGCTGGACAGACTGCTTCACACAACTTACATGCTATACATCTCTCTTCACCATTTGGATATCTTCTAAGTGCATGCTCTCCTCTAAATCTTGGGCTAATTTTTCCTTTTTCAAAAGGATAATTTATTGTTTTTTTTGTTTTAAACATTTCTCTTAAAGCGATTAGTAAGCCAGTTGCAAAATCAACCATGAATATTGTTTTTAAAAATCTTGTAATTTTCATTTAGGGTGTAGGTAAAAGGTTAAAATAAAATAAATAACTAGCAGTCAAAACAACATAGGTAAGAGAAAATGGAAGGAATATTTTCCAACCTAATCTCATTAATTGATCATATCTATATCTTGGTACAACTGCTTTAACTAATGCAAATAAAATAAATAAAAATAATATTTTTAAAATTAACCAAATAGCTCCTGGAATCAAGTCAAATGGATATAAATCAATAGGTGATAGCCAGCCTCCCAAAAATAAAATCGATCCTAAAGCACACATCAATAAAATGTTTGCATACTCCCCTAACCAGAACATTGCATACATCATACCAGAATATTCAGTTTGATATCCAGCGACTAATTCTGCTTCAGCTTCTGGTAAATCAAAAGGTGGTCGATTTGTTTCTGCTAAAGCAGAAATAAAAAATATTACAAACATTGGAAACAAAGGAATTATGAACCAGATATTTTGTTGAGCTAAAACTATATCACTTAAATTTAATGATCCTACACACAAAAGAACATTAATGATAATAATGCCAATTGAAACTTCATAAGAAACCATTTGCGCTGCAGATCTGATTGACCCTAAAAAAGGATATTTGGAATTGGATGCCCAACCCCCCATGATAATTCCATAAACTCCAAGAGATGAGACAGCAAAAATATATAGAATTCCAACATTTATATTAGCTAAAACCTGATCTTCTCCAAAAGGTATAACTGCCCAAGCTATTAAAGCTAAAGTCATAGTAATAATTGGAGCTAAAATAAAAATAATCTTATTAGAGCTAGCTGGTATTATGATTTCTTTAAAAATATATTTTAGTGCATCAGCTAATGACTGTAATAAACCAAAAGGACCAACAACATTAGGACCTTGTCTTTTTTGAACGAAAGCCCAAACTCTTCTATCTAACCAAACAATCATGGCAACAGAAACTAAAACTGGGACAAGAAGAAAGAGGATTTTGTAAACCTCTTCAAAAACTAAATTTATATATTCCATTATTTACCCTTCGGTGCCGGTTCGTTTAACCTCTAATTTAGAATTATTACAATTCAACATTGTTTTTGATGATCGTGCAATTACATTTGAAAAATAGTAATCCTTATATGTTATTTTAAGGATTTCATCCTCAAAAATACTTGAACCTCCTTTAATGTTAGAGGAGCTTTCTTGTTTTTCTTTTTTTAAATTTATATAGTTGAACATACTGCTCTCTAACTCATCTTTATCGTTAAAGAGTTTTCTATTATTCATAAGTTCGGCAAGGTTATTTATAATTTTCCAATCTTCTTTAGCATCGCCTGGCGGATATGATGCTTTATAAGCTTTTTGTAATTTGCCTTCTAAATTGGTATAATGACCTGTTTGCTCCGTGTAAGCCGCTCCTGGTAAAATAATATCTGCTAGTTCTGCACCATTATCTCCATGGCTTCCTACATAAATTATAAACTCATTTTTTTTATTAAATTTAAGATTATCTTGACCCATTAAAAAAACTAAATCAAATTTATTTTCATTGAGTTTTTTTAATAATTGGTTTTTTTTGTCAATTACATCAAGATCTAAATTTCCAACCGTAGCTGCATCAGAAGGTAAAAAATTAAAAGGGCTCCAATCATCAGTAAATTTATTATTATCCAATAAAAAGTTTTTAAGTGAACTAAACAAAAATTCTGCTGACTTAGATCTTAAAAACGACTCTCCAAATATTATTAATGGTTTTTGAGCATCAATAATATCTTTTGCAAGTGCATTTTTATTCTCAAAAATATCTTTGATTGTTTGAGTTTTTCCATCAAGGCTTTGATAAGGATAAGTTAGATCACCTACATCATTTAAAGAAACAATTTTGACTTTATTTTTAAGATAAGCTTTTCGAATTCTTGCATTTAGCATTGTAGCTTCAAATCTTGGATTAGTGCCAATTAACAGAATAAAATCTGACTCCTCAATACCATTAATCGTTGAATTGAATAAATAGTTTTCTCTTTTAGAACTATCAATAAACATATCAAATGATCTAGACTCATAATTTTTTGTGTCTATAGTTCTCTCTAAAAATTCCTTAAATATGTAGCTAGCCTCCATATTTGTAAGATCACCCACAAATCCAGCTATTTTATCTTTGTTGGTATTTTGTATTTTTGATTTTATAATTTTAAAAACTTCATCCCATGAAGCTTTTTCAAACTTATTATTATATTTGATATATGGTGTATCTAGCCTTTGATTTAAAAGACCGTCACAAGCATATCTTGTTTTGTCTGATATCCATTCCTCATTTATATCCTCATTGATTACTGGTAGTACTCTTTTTACCTCCCAGTCATATGTGTCTACTCTAATATTTGATCCAACAGCATCCATTACATCGATAGTCTCTGTTTTTTTTAACTCCCAGGGTCTTGCTTCAAATACGTAAGGTTTAGAAGTAAGAGCTCCTACAGGGCAAAGATCTATTACATTACCTGATAATTCTGACTGTATTGATTTTTCTAAGTATGTTGTGATTTGCATATCTTCGCCTCTACCTATTGCACCTAATTCAGGCACACCAGCAATTTCTGTTGCAAATCTAATGCATCTAGTGCAATGAATACATCTTGTCATTTGGGTCTTAATAAGTGGACCCATGTTTTTATCAGGAACTGCTCTTTTATTCTCTTTAAATCTAGATTTATCAATTCCATAAAACATTGACTGATCTTGAAGATCACATTCACCACCTTGGTCACAAACAGGACAGTCCAAAGGATGATTTGCTAATAAAAATTCCATTACACCCTTTCTAGATTTTTCTATTTTGGGAGTATTTGTTTTTATAACCATACCCTCAGCAGCAGGCATTGCACAAGAAGCTATAGGTTTTGGAGATTTTTCCATCTCAACAAGACACATTCTGCAATTTCCAGCAATTGATAATTTTTCATGATAGCAAAATCTTGGAATTTCGACTCCAGCTTTTTCACAAGCTTGCAGAACAGTCAAACCTTCTTCGACTTCAACTTCTATATCGTTTACTTTTAATTTAAGCATTCTTATCTAACAAGTGCTGATCCACCAAATAAGGAATATTCTGAGTTTCTTTTACAACTGGATCAAAATTATTTCTTTTTTTAATTTCATCTTTAAAATGTCTTAACAAACCTTGAACAGGCCAAGATGATCCCTCACCAAATGCACATATTGTATGACCTTCAATTTGTTTAGTCACATCACCTAGCATTTCAATTTCATCTTTTGAAGCCTCTCCTTTAGCCATTCTCTCAAGCATTCTCCACATCCACCCTGAACCCTCTCTACAAGGTGTACATTGACCACAGCTTTCATGCTTATAGAATCTAGCTATTCTTGCCATACATTTAATTATGTCTTGATCTTTATTTATTACGACTACTCCTGCTGTACCTAGCCCGCTTTTTTCGGCAACTAAAGAATCAAAATCCATTGTTAGTGTTTCACACTTTTCTTTGGGAATAAGTGGCATTGAAGATCCTCCAGGTATTACAGCTTGTAGATTGTCCCAACCGCCTATTACACCTCCTGCATGAACTTCTATTAACTCTTTCAAAGGTATGTTCATTTCCTCCTCAACATTACATGGATTATTTACATTTCCAGAAATACAAAATATTTTAGTACCAGTATTTTTTTCTCTACCCAAGGAAGCAAACCATTTACCACCTCTTCTTAGAATTGTTGGAACTACAGCTATGGTCTCAACATTGTTAATTATTGTTGGACATCCATATAAACCAATTAATGCTGGGAAAGGTGGTTTTAATCTTGGCTGACCTTTGTTACCTTCAATGCTCTCGAGTAATGCTGTCTCTTCTCCACAGATGTAAGCTCCTGCACCGTAATGTATATAAATATCTAAATCCCATCCAGTTCCAGCCGCATTTTTTCCAATTAATTTTTTTTCATAAGCTTCGTCAATTGCGGCTTGAAGTTTTTGCCCATCTACAAAATACTCGCCTCTTATATAAATATAACAAACATGTGCTTGAATTGCATATGAAGCTATTAAACAACCCTCAATGAGTTTATGTGGTTCAAACCTCAAGATATCTCTATCTTTACAGGTGCCTGGCTCTGACTCATCACCATTAATAACAAGGTAGTGAGGTCTAGATCCGACTTCTTTTGGTGCAAAAGACCACTTAAGACCTGTAGGAAAACCTGCTCCCCCTCTTCCTCTTAATTGAGAGTCTTTAATTTCATTTATGATCCAGTCTCTACCTTTTTCAGTAATTTCTTTTGTATTTACCCAATCACCTCTTTTTTGAGCTGAAGTTAAATCTGAACCTAAATCGTTATATAAATTTTGGAAAATTCTATCTTGATCCTTAAGCATTTTTTAACTCCATTAATGTTTTTCTACCATTTTCTGGTTCATTATTTATGCGTCCTCTGTAGGAACCTGGTTTTGGTATTTCATCTTTTAAAATTTTATCTAAAATTTCTAAAGTTTTTTCTTTGTCTAAATCTTCATAATAATCATCATTAATTTGCATCATTGGAGCAGTGACGCAAGCACCTAAGCACTCTACTTCCATCCATGAACAATTTTTATCTGGTAATAATTCAGATCCATTTTCGGAAATTTTTTCTTTGCAGGCCTCAACTAATTTACCGGCTCCCCTTATCATACAAGGTGTTGTAGTACAAACTTGAATGAAATATTTTCCAACTGGTGATAAGTTGAACATACTATAAAAAGTCGCTACTTCATAAACTTTTATGTAAGGCATATCTAGAAGTTTCGCTATATATTTCATTGCAACTAAAGGTATCCAATTATCATTTTGTTTTTGAGCTATATATAATAATGCCATGACGGCACTTTGTTGTTTTCCTTTAGGATATTTTGAAATAATTTTATTTGCTGCCTCTAAAGAAGATGAATTAAATTCAAAACTCTCTGGTTGATCTTTGGCTGGTCTCTTTAAACTCATCTATCAACCTCACCAAAAACTATATCTAGAGAACCGAGTACCGCAGGAACATCAGCCAACATATGTCCTTTAATTAAATAATCCATTGATTGTAAATGTGAAAATCCAGGTGCTCGAATTTTACACTTGTAAGGTTTGCTTGATCCATCTGAAATTAAATAAACTCCAAATTCTCCTTTAGGTGCTTCAACCGCAGTATAAATTTCATCTTCAGGTACACGATATCCTTCAGTAAATAATTTAAAGTGATGTATCAAAGCTTCCATCGATTGTTTGATATCTTTTTTTGATGGAGGTGTTATTTTTCCATCAAAAGTTTTGATTGGACCTTTTTCCATTTTTGATAAACATTGTTTAATTATTTTGACACTTTCTTTCATTTCCTCAATCCTGCACAAATATCTATCGTAACAATCTCCATTTTTTCCTACAGGAATTTTAAATTCTAGTTGGTTATAACAATCGTAGGGTTGTGATTTCCTTAAATCCCATGGAACACCAGATCCTCTAATCATAACACCACTAAAAGAGTAATCTAGGGCGTCTTCTTTTGTAACAACACCAATATCAACATTTCTTTGCTTGAATATTCTATTGTCAGTCAATAAGTTTTCTAAATCATTAATTATTTTTGGAAAAGTTTCGCAAAATTTTGCAATATCTGTCTCTAAACCTGCTGGTAAATCTTGATGCACACCACCTGCTCTAAAATAATTTGCATGTAATCTTGATCCAGATGCTCTTTCATAAAAAGTCATTAAAGTCTCTCTTTCTTCAAAACCCCATAAAGATGGTGTCAAAGCTCCAACATCTAATGCTTGTGTTGTAACATTTAAAATATGACTTAAAATCCTTCCAATTTCACAAAACATCACTCTTATAAATTGGGCTCTAATTGGAACATCAATATCTAAAATTTTTTCAACAGCTAAAGCAAAAGCATGTTCCTGGTTCATCGGAGCTACATAATCTAATCGATCAAAATATGGAACTGCTTGCATATAAGTTTTATTTTCTATTAATTTTTCAGTGCCACGATGTAGTAAGCCAATATGTGGATCTGCTTTTTCAACAACTTCACCATCTAATTCTAATATAAGTCTAAGAACTCCATGAGCTGCTGGATGTTGAGGTCCAAAATTTAAGTTTAGGTTTTTAATTTTTTTTGTCATTATTATCAGTTAATTCTTTAATATATTTTGTGCCCTCCCACGGACTTTCATAATCAAAGTTTCTATAATTTTGTTCCAGTTTTACAGGTTCATTTACTACTTTTTTTTGATCCTCGCTGTATCTAACTTCAGTATGACCAGTTAAAGGAAAATCTTTTCTTAATGGATGACCCTCAAAACCATAATCTGTTAAAATTCTCCTTAAGTCAGGATGATCTTTGAAACTCACTCCATACATGTCAAAAACTTCTCTTTCCATCCAGTTAGCAGATGGAAAAATTGGTGTTAATGATGCAATAACTTCATTTTCACTTATATCGTAACTTAAGATCATTCTCTGATTAAACTCATGACTTAAAAATAAATATACAATTTTAAATCTTTTGGACCTTTCAGGATAATCAACAACTGTAATGTCTATAAGTTGTCTAAATTTTGTATCTTTATTAGTTTTAACAAATAAAACTACATCAATTAAATCTTCACTATCTATCTCAATATAAATTTGATTATGTTTGATTTCAGAAGAATTTATTTTGGTGCCAAGCTCTGAATTAATCTTTTTTTCCAAATCAATCAAGTTATTCATATTATCTACTAATAGATCCTTTATTTCTTATTTTTTTTTGTAATTGCATAATTCCATATAATAAAGCCTCTGCAGAAGGAGGGCATCCAGGGACATAAATGTCAACTGGAACAATACGATCACAACCTCTTACAACAGAATAAGAGTAGTGATAATATCCACCACCATTAGCACAACTTCCCATTGATATAACATATCTTGGCTCAGGCATTTGATCGTAGACTTTTCTAAGAGCCGGTGCCATTTTGTTAGTTAAAGTACCAGCAACAATCATTACATCAGATTGTCTTGGTGACCCACGAGGTGCAGCGCCAAATCTTTCTAAATCGTATCTGGGCATTGCAGTTTGCATCATTTCAACTGCACAACAAGCAAGGCCAAAAGTCATCCAGTGTAATGATCCCGACCTTGACCAGTTTATTAAATTGTCTAATGATGTAGTGATAAAACCATTCTTACTAAAATCTTCAGCAAGTTGTTTAAACTCTTCCGGAACTTGATCTAACTTATTATTCATTTAAAAAAAATTTTATTCCCAGTCTAAAGCACCTTTTTTCCATTCATAAATAAATCCGATAGTAAGTATGAATAAAAAAATCATCATTGAGGTAAAACCTAAAATTCCAATATTTCCTAAAGAAATTGCCCACGGAAATAAAAATGCTATTTCAAGGTCAAAAATTATAAAAAGTATAGCAACCAAATAAAAACGAACATCAAATTCCATTCTAGAGTCCTGAAATGGTTCAAATCCACATTCATAAGCTGATAACTTTTCTGGATCTGGATTTTTTGGAGATAGAATAAAATTAATTACTATAAATGCACAGCTCAATCCTAATGCAATAATTAGGAACAATATTATAGGTAAATAATCCTTTAAAAATTCCGCAGTCATGTGGAATATATATCATTTTTTATAGCTAGATGAAGTGGTGTTAGGTCACATTATTCAAAATATACAGCGTATTTGATAGTGATTATCAGTGGTAAACTTGCAAAGTGGCGGGAGTGAAGGGACTCGAACCCTCGACCTATCGCGTGACAGGCGATCGCTCTAACCAACTGAGCTACACCCCCACTTTTGATTCTTTTGGTGGGCAGTAAAGGACTCGAACCTTTGACCCCCTCGGTGTAAACGAGATGCTCTACCAACTGAGCTAACCGCCCTAAACCAAAACAGAGTGATTTATATCTTTTGGAAAAATAACGTCAAGTTCTATTACTATTGAAAAACTGGCTTAAAAATTATTTTATTAATAAATCTTTTGAAAGTTAACAAAGATAGTCAAGTGCTTTAAGTATTCCACCTTTTTTATAGGGAATTTTGGATTTCATTAATCCCATTTCAACACCAGCTAAAGTTCCAGCTAACATCAATTCGTTAAAATCTCCTAAATGTCCAATTCTAAAAATTTTACCTGCAACTTTTGCTAAACCCGTGCCTAAAGACATGTTGTAATGATCTAAAATTATTTTTCTTAATGAGTCCGCATCATGTCCATCTGGAACCATTACTGCTGTTAGTGAGTCTGAATATTCTTCTGGATTTTTACAAAGTATTTCTAAACCCCAAGCTTTTACGGCAACTCTAGTAGCTTCTGCAAATCTTTTATGTCTAGTAAATACATTTTCTAAACCTTCTTCAGTCAACATGTTAATTGCTTCATCTAATCCATACAATAAATTTGTTGCTGGTGTATATGGAAAATAACCTTTTTTATTATTTTCTAGCATTGGTTTCCAATCCCAATATGATTTTGGTAAATCAGAAACTTCATAAGCTTTTAACGCTTTTGAGCTTATTGCATTAAATGAAAGTCCTGGAGGTAATAATAATCCTTTTTGAGATCCACCAACTGTAACATCAACTTTCCATTCTTCGTGTCTATAATCTATAGATCCAAGTGAGGAAATTGTGTCAACAAATAGTAATGCAGGATGTTCTGCGTTGTCCATCGCTTTTCTAATTTTTGCAATTCTACTTGTAACTCCTGTAGATGTTTCGTTATGAACTGCACAGACTGCTTTAATTTTTTTCTCTTTATCTTCCTTCAATTTTTGCTCAACAATATTTGGATCAACACCTGTTCTCCAATCACCTTTAACAAAGTCAATCTCTAATTTAAATTTTTCTGCAATATCATACCAAAGTGTAGAAAAGTGTCCTGTTTCAAACATTAAAATTTTATCACCTGCACTTAAAGTATTTACAATTGCAGCTTCCCAAGCGCCTGTGCCTGAAGCAGGAAATATTATTACAGGTTCTGAAGTTTTAAAAATTAACTTTATTCTATCTAAAACTCTTAAACCAAGTTCTGCAAAATCTGGACCTCTATGGTCTATTGTTGGATAATCCATTGCTCTTAAAACTCTATCAGGAACGTTAGTTGGACCTGGTATTTGTAAAAAATGTCGACCTGGTCTTATATTGTTTGAAATTGCCATACTGCTGTATATGCTAAAGAAATTATATAATCAAACTTATAATATATGACAAATGGTAGTAATTCAATCGAGACTTTGGAGGTTTATGTTTTGAATAATCCTGATGAAGTTAATCCTCACTGGGTAAGCCATTTCATAGTTCCAACAGCAAATGAATTATTGATTAAGATTAAAACTAAAGATGGTAATTCTGGTTTTGGTATGGCGACAAGTTATACGGATATCAAACCAATTATCAAACCTTTCTCTAATGGTTTACATGATTTAATAGTTGGGGAAGATCCTTTTTGTCCAGAGAAATTGTATGAAAAAATTTTTAGATTAACTGATACACGACAAAGCAATGAAAAAGGTTGGAGTAGAGAAGCTTTGATTAGAATTTCTGCTGCTTTAGATATTGCATGCTGGGATTTGATAGGTAAAGCCTCAAAAATTCCACTATACAAATTGTTTGGAGGTTACAGAAATAAAATTCCTGTATATGTAACATGTGCTTATTATAGAGATGGTAAAAATGAAAAAGAACTTAGAGAAGAATTACAAAAATTAATTAAAATTGGCCATCAAAGCTTTAAAGTTAAAGTAGGTGGATTAAGTATAAAAGAAGATGCCAGAAGATTAGAAATGATTCGACAAGAAATTGGTGACGATAAAGATCTAATGATTGATGTTAATAGAGCATGGGACCTAAAAACGGCTATTGAGGGAGTGAAAGAATTTGAGAGATTTAATCCAACTTGGATAGAAGAGCCTGTGAGATGGGAAGATGATAGAAGAAATTTAAAACTTTTATCTCAACAAACAAAAATTCCTTTATCAGGTGGAGAAAGTGAAATTACGATTTATGGATGTAGATCCATGGTGGAAGAAAATGCAATTCAAATTTTACAATTTGATTGCACAATGTTTGGTGGTTTTACTAATGGTAAAAAACTATCTGCTTTATGTGAATTAAATCATTTGGATATAGCACCACATCATGATTGTTATATTCATGCTCCTTTAGTTGCGTCGTCACCATCAGGAAGAATAGTCGAGTCATTTGATGATGAAAGAGATCCTTTACAAGCTCAATTATTTGAAAATCACCATAAAATGAGTAATGGTTGGATACATCTAAATGAAAATCCAGGTTTAGGATTAGAAATTTCAGAAACCGCGTTAAAAAAGTTCGGTAAACTAGTTTACAAAAATAAATAAACCTTTAATTAAGTTTTATGCGGTTTAGTTCAGATCAAATACAAAAAATAGGAAAAGAAATTAGTAATAAAGTTGATGGAAAAACTTTATTTGATGAATTTTCTCGGGGCCGATACAGCACTGATGCATCAGTTTATCAAATTAAGCCCCTAGGTGTAGTTCTTCCAAAGGATAAAAATGATGTTTTAAATTTAATGGAATACTCTCAAAAGAATTCTATTCCTCTACTAGCTAGAGGTGGCGGAAGTTCTCAATGTGGTCAAACTGTAGGTGAAAGTGTAGTTCTTGATTACTCAAAACACCAAAATAAAATATTAGAGCTTAACGTAGAGGAAAAATATGTATGGGTTCAGCCTGGTGTTGTATTAGATCATTTAAATTCATTTTTAAGGCCATATGGTTTATGGTTTCCTGTAGATGTTTCTACAAGTAGTAGAGCAACTATTGGAGGGATGTCAGCAAATAATTCATGTGGATCAAGATCTTTATATTACGGAAATATGGTTCACAACGTACTAGCTATTGAAGCAATTTTAGATGATGGTTCGTTACATACTTTCGATCAAATTAATAAAAACTATCTTACAACGACTAATAACCAAGATCGTTTTTATAAAATAATTGATAAATTTTTAAATTTAAGACAAAAAGTTAGTAAGGATATTGATGAAAATTGGCCAACCACTCAAAGAAGAGTTGGTGGTTATAATATCGATTTGATTGATCCAAATGGATTTAATTCATCAAATTTATTAGTTGGTTCTGAAGGAACATTGTCACTTTTTAATAAGATAAAATTAAAATTATCTGAAATTCCTAAAAATAAGATTTTAGGTGTTTGTTACTTTGATAACTTTCATCAAGCCATGGAGTTAACAAAAGAAATTGTAAAATTAAAACCAACTTGCGTTGAATTAATGGATCAGAATTTATTAAATCTAGCGAAAGAGATACCAATGTATGCAGGTGGTATAAAGAAATATATAAAAGGTAATCCAGAAGCTGTTTTGATGGTTGAATTTATAGATACAGACCAAAATGTTTATGAGAAAAAAATAAAAGACCTTGAATATTTAGTTCTTAATCAAAATAAGAAAAACCAATTTTCTTTTTTTTCAGACTTATCGAAACAAAAAGAAGTTTTTGAGATTAGAAAAGCTGGATTAAATATCTTGATGTCGATGAAGGGAGATAAAAAGCCAGTTGCATTTATAGAGGATTGTGCAGTTTCTTTAGATCACTTGGCAGAATACACAGCAAGATTAAATGAAATATTTAAAAAATATAATACAAGCGGAATGTTTTATGCTCATGCATCTGTTGGAACCCTTCACGTAAGACCAGTTTTGAATATGAAATCTGACCAAGATATTAAAAATATGAAATCAATATCTGAGGAAGCTTTTGAAATGGTTAAGAATTATAAAGGTTCTCATTCTGGTGAACACGGAGATGGAATAGTTAGATCAGAATTCCACGAAATGATGTTTGGAAAAAATATCACGAATGCATTCGAAGAAATTAAGGATACATTCGATAATAAAAATTTATTAAATCCAGGTAAAATTGTAAGACCTTTTAAATCAAATGATAGATCGTTGATGAGATATAAATCAGATTATCAAACAGAGAATATAAGTACTCATTATGATTGGTCTAATTGGGGTCAATTTTCAGATGCAATTGAAATGTGTAATAACAACGGCGCATGCAGAAAATTAGATTCAGGGGTGATGTGTCCTTCATATAGGGTAACGAAAGAAGAAAAAGATTTAGTGAGAGGAAGAGCAAATACATTAAGACTCGCACTTTCTAATCAATTACCGGAGGGGTCTTTTGCATCTAAAGAAATGTATGAGACAATGGAACTTTGTGTGAGCTGTAAAGCTTGTCAAAGAGAATGTCCGATGTCTGTAGATATGGCAAAGATGAAAAGTGAATTTCTCTCACACTATTACAAAAAATTTAGTATGAGAATTAAAGATAAAATTATCTCTGATATGCCTAGACTGATTTGGCTATATAAAATCATAAATCCAATACTTAATAAGATTAAAAATTTTCCAGTTATTTCAAACATTATTAAAAAATTTGGTTTTGCAACTGAAAGGAGCCTGCCTGAAGTCCAAAATCAGAAGGCTTTAAAAGACATTTATAACAATCAAGAAATTTCAGAAAATAAAGTAATTTTATTTGCAGATACATTCAATATCAATTTTGAAAATGAAAATTTGGTCTATACAATTAAAGTATTAAATAAATTTGGTTATCAAGCAGTGATCCCAAGTTTTGGTAATGATAAACTTGATAGACCACTCTGTTGTGGAAGAACTTACATATCGTATGGTCAATTGGATAAGGCTGCAGAAGAATTGAATAGATTTAATGACTACATTATAAAAAATAACTACTTCGAATTACCTATTGTAGGTATTGAACCTTCTTGTTTGCTTACTTTTAATGACGAATATCAATCACTTAAAGGCATAAAGAATAGAGATAAAATAAAAAACAGATTTTATTTATTAGAGGAGTTTATTTTAGAACAAATTAAAAAAGATAAAAATGTTAATTCAAATAGTTTTAGTCAAAATGTTTTAATTCATGGACATTGTCATCAAAAATCTCAAGATAGAATGAAAGGACTAAAAGATCTTTTATCTGAGCTAAATGTAAATAATAAGATGATAGATTCTAGTTGTTGTGGGATGGCAGGTTCTTTTGGTTATGATAGTAAAACTTATGAAACTTCAAAAAAAATGGCTAATATATCTTTAATACCTGCAATTAATAATAGTGACGAAAATGATTTTATAGTTGCAAATGGTACAAGCTGTAGACACCAAATATCTGATTTATCAGAAAAAAAAGGAAAGCACGTTTCAGAATTACTATTTAAGATTTTCGAAACTTTAAATTAAAGAATTATTTTTTTGTTATAAAAATCATCTATCTCATCATCTTTATAACCAAAATTTTGCATTATTTCCCTTGTATGTTCACCTAAGTCTGGTGCGCCTTTGGATTTTTCAGTTTTGCTTTTTGAAAATTTGATTGGCATTCCAACAGCTTTGCTTGGACCAGCTTTTTTATTATTTACGTCAATGATCATCTCTCTTTCAATAGTTTGAGGGTCTTTAAACATGTCGGTTATCGAATTTATAGGACCACATGGTAAACCATTTTCATCAAATATTTTTAACCATTCTTGAGAAGTTTTTTTGATAAATTCATTATTAAGTATTTCTACAAGTTCATTTAAATTTTCTTTTCTACTTGAATTAGTTGAAAATTTTTCATCTTCATTAAGATCTTGACGATTGATTGCCTTTAATAACATAAGCCATGTATTCTGATTTGATGCACCAATAGTAATCCATTTATCTTTTGTTTTAAAAGCTTGATAGGGTGCAGTTAAAGGATGAGCTGATCCAAGAGGACCTGGAGATATACCAGTTGCACCAGCAATTGCTGATTGCCAATAAGTATGAACTATTCCTGCCTCATACAAAGATGTATCAACTTTTTGACCTTCGCCAGTTTTATCTCTATGAATTAAAGCAGCTAAAATACCGCTTGCAGCAAGTAATCCTGCAGTGATGTCTGTAAGTGGCGCTCCAACTTTCATTGGTGGTTTATTTTTATCTTCACCAGTTATGCTCATTAAACCACTCATGCCTTGTGCTACTAAATCAAATCCTCCTTTATTTGCATAGGGACCTGTTCTACCATATCCTGAAATTTCACATAAAATAATTTTAGGATTAATTTTTGACATCGTATCATAACCAATACCCAATTTTTCTAACGTTCCTTTTCTAAAATTTTCTAAAACTACATCAGAATTTTTTATCATTGTCTTAAAAATTTCAATTCCCCTTTTGTCTTTCAAATTTAAAGCAATACCTTTTTTATTTCTATTCATCATTAAGTAAGCTGCTGATATTCCATTGACGTCAGGGGGAAGGAAATTTCTAGTATCATCACCTCCTGGAGTTTTTTCTATTTTAATAACTTCAGCCCCTAGATCTGCCAATAGTAATCCACACGTAGGACCAGCCATTATTTGAGCCATCTCTAACACTCGAATACCTTTTAATGATGACATTTATTATTATTTATTTTTAAATTTTGGCTTAGTTTTATTTAGGAAAGATTGATATCCAATTTTAAAATCCTCAGTATCATAACATTTGTAACCAAGATTATTTATTTTTTCTGTTACTTTACCTTTCTTTAAAATATTTCTTGCAAACTCTTTGTGCCATCTAGCAACTTTAGGAGCACCTTCACATATAAGTTCAGCTGATTTATATGCTTCTTTCTTTACGTCTTCATCGTTAACTACTCTGTTAACCAATCTTTTTTCTAAAGCCTCCTGAGAGTCAAATACTCTTCCCTCAAACAAAATTTCCATTGCAGTTGAATAGGTAGTTGCTTTTAAAAGAACCTCTAGTTCTTTTGCAGCCATTGTTAAACCAAGTCTTTTTATTGGTATACCGAACCTCGAACTTTTCCCACAGATTCTAATGTCACAACAAGCAGCTATTTCCAAACCACCGCCCACACAAATTCCCTCAATCATAGCTATTGTAGGCACTGGACAATTAAATATTGCTCCTAAGGTTCCATGTAAAAACTTTCCATAAGATTTTGCTAATTTTGATGATGATCTCTCTTTTTTAAATTCCCCAATATCATTTCCAGGTGAAAAAGATTTTCCCCCTTCACCTCTTATGATGACACATCTAAGGTTTTTTTCTTTTGAAATTTTTTTAAAAATTTTACCAAGTTCTATCCACATTGGTTTAGTCATTGCATTTAATTTTTCTGGTCTATTAATAACCACTTCAGATAAATGACTATTTATTTTATTTAGCTTAACTAAACTGCTCATCTAACTCCTATAAAAATACTCTACTAATGTCATTGGTATTGCTGGTACATACGTTACCAAAAGTAATAAAACTAACAACACACATATAAATGATATATTTGATCTTGTTACATCCCAGATATCTGCTTTTGCAACTGAACAGGCTGTTACTAATACACTTGCTACAGGAGGTGTTTGCTGTCCGATGGCTAGGTTTAAAGTTACAATTATTCCAAAATGAACAGGATCAATACCAACTGCATTAACCAATGGCATAACTATTGGAACGGTTAAAATTATTGCTGCAACTGAGTGTAAAAAGAAACCTATAATTAATAAAAATATATTTAAAATTCCTAAAACTGCATATTTATTATTAGTAAATTCAATAATTGACTCAGCAACTTTTTGAGGAATTTGTTCAATGGTTAAAAACTCTCCTAATAAAACAGATGCTGCAACTAATAACATTACTGATGCAGTCTGTATCGCTCCCTCGCAAGCTGACTCATATAATCTTTTAAAGTCTATCTCTTTATAAATAAAACCAATCACTAAAGATGCTACAACTGCTAAACCAGCTCCCTCTGTAGCTGTTACAACGCCTCCAAAAATCCCTCCTAAAATAATTACTGGTAGCAAAAAGGCTAAAGCTGCATCTTTTGCTGTTTTTTTAACGTTTGGTATATTGAATGTCTCCTCAACAGGAAAATTTTTCTTTCTTGCTGTAACATAAGCTGCCAACATAAGGAAAAATCCACCTATTACTCCAGGAATAATTCCAGCAACAAATAATTGTACAACTGAACTTTGCGACATAACTGCATAAACAATCATTGGTATTGATGGTGGAATAATAATTGCTAAAGATGCTGAAGATGAAGTCACTGCAGCAGCAAATGCACCTGGGTATCCTTTCTTTTTCATTGCAGGAATTAAAATAGAACCTAGTGCAGCGACATCAGCAACTGCCGATCCAGAAATTTCAGCAAAAAACATTGAGGTTGCAATATTAATCATACTCAACCCACCTTTAATAAATCCAACTAGAGCTGAGGCAAAAGCTATTAGTCTTCTTGAAATACCAGCACTATTCATAATTGAACCAGCTAAAATAAATAGTGGAATTGCAATCAATGGAAACTTCATTGATCCATCAAACATTACGATCGCAGTATCAATTAGAAAACTTGTGCCAGTTTTCATAACCATTGCAATAATAGTTGTTACTGCAAGGCCAATCGCAATAGGCACATTTATAGACAACAAAAGTAACAAGACCATAAACATTGTTAGAATTACCATTAAATATCTCCTGTTTGCTCGTCGCCCGTATTTTGTAAAACTAAATTTTTATAATCTTCTGGAATTCTTAAAGTCTCAGATAGAATAAAAAGACATGATGCAATTGGAATTACTGATTGAACAAATGGTTGAGGAACCCATTCTAATGTCACCAGCGTTTCACCTGTTATTAAGGTTAAAACTAAATAACCGTAATATGCTAATAATATTAAAAAACCATAAACAACTAGCTTAGAAACAACAAAAAAAATTTTTCTTAATGGCAGTGGAAAAGCTTTAAAAATACTTGGTACACTTATGTGAGAACCTTTTAATGCGGCATATGCAGAACCATAATATGTTATCCATGCAAGTTGGACAGCAGCAACTTCATCGTACCAAACTAATGCACTGCCAGCAAAACGAAAGGTAACTCCAAGTAAAACCGTTACTGCTAATGCTACCATCATTATAAACAGTATTAGTTTTAATATTTTTTCGTACGAATTAATAAAATTTTGTAATTTCATATTATATTCAGGCCCTCTGAATGAGGGCCTGATAAGATAATCTAAATTATATTACTTTGCTAAAGATGATACTTTTTTAACTAAAGCACCACCCGTAGGAACTTCTGATCCAAATTGATCGTAAATCCCTTTACTAGCTGCAATAAAAGCACCTTTGTCCGCTTTGTTTACTTGGACGCCAGCATCTTTAATTACTTTTAATAAAGATTTTTCAAGTTTAGCAGCTTCTTTGTACACAAATTTTTGTGTATCTTGAGCAGCTTTCTCTAAAATATCTTGAACATCTGCAGGTAGTTTACTCCAGTGATCCTTATGAACAGTTACATAAGCAGGAGTATAAACGTGACCTGTGATTGATAAATATTTTTGAACTTCTTGAAATTTAGCACTAGCTATTTGAGCATATGGGTTTTCTTGTCCATCCATTGTACCTGTTTTCAAAGCAGTAAATACTTCAGAAAAAGACATTGGAGTTGGGTTTGCACCATATGATTGGAACATTTTAACTCTCCATTTTGATTTAGGAGTTCTTAATTTAATTCCTTTTAAATCACCTGGAGTATTAATTGGTCTAGTATTATTTGTTATATGTCTAAAACCATTTTCCCATACAGCAATAACTTTGTAACCTGTTTTATCTTCAAGGTTTTTAAACATCCCTGGTAAAACATTTTTTTCTACTTTAGCCATGTGTTTTCTGTCTTTAATAATAAAAGGCATATCAAAAACACCAAACTCATCATGAATGGAAGCCATTACTGATGAAGGTAACCACATATTAACTGTACCTAATTTTAGTTTCTGCATTCCTTGTTTGTCTTTTCCAAGTTGCGAAGAACCAAATACGGTTACTTTACCTTTGTTACCTAACCTCTTATTAGCAAGTTTAGCAAAATGATCAACTGAAGCTGAAAATAGAGAACCTGGTTTACCCACGTGCCCAAATTTTACTTCAACTGAGTTTGCTGCAAAACTTAAAAATAAAGACGAGATCAATACAACGATTATTTTACTTAATTTATTCATATTTATTTCCCTTAGTTATTATTTATTTAAAATAGGTTACCTAAAATATGAATATAGATCTAGTGAATAAATTAGCTTGATAGAAAAAAATCTAAGAGTTCAAAATGAGAAAAAGTTTCAAATTATTGAATGCTAGCTTGAGATTTATCATCTTTTTTAGACATATCAACCTCAACCCATTCTGTCTTCTTCAGCTCTTTAGTTAGGGCAATTTTTAAAACCTCATCAGCAAACTCAACTGGAGTGATTTTTATCTCATCGATAATCTTTTTTGGCATGTCTACAAGGTCTTTTTCATTTTCTTTTGGAATTAAAACCTCTTTTATACCTGCTCTATGAGCTGCTAATAGCTTTTCTTTCAGCCCACCAATCGGCAATACTTGGCCAGTCAATGTTACTTCACCTGTCATAGCCACATCTCTTTTTACTGGAATGTTTGTAATTGATGAAACTATTGATGTAACCATACCTATTCCAGCAGATGGGCCATCTTTTGGTGTTGCTCCCTCAGGAACATGAATGTGAAAATCTTTTTTCTCAAATAATGGAGGAATAATTCCATATTCTAAGCATTTTGATCTTACAAATGACTTTGCAGCTTTAACCGACTCTTGCATGACGTCACCAAGCTTTCCAGTAATTTGCATACGGCCTTTACCTGGCATTGTTACTGTCTCTATTTTCAAAATCTCTCCACCATATTCAGTCCAAGCTAATCCTGTTACTATACCAACTCTATTTTCAGACTCTAACTCACCTGATTTAAATTTAGGAACTCCTAAAAAGTCTGGTAGATTTTTTGTGTTAATATTAACTTCTTTTTCCTCTCCAGAAACAACCTTTTTAACTACTTTTCGTGCAATTTTAGAAATTTCTCTCTCAAGATTTCTAACACCAGACTCCTTTGTGTAACTTCTAATTACTTCTTTTATAATATCATCACCCAAATTCATCTCTTTTTCCTTAACACCATTATCTTTTATTTGTTTTGGAAGAAGATATTTATTTGCAATATTTATTTTTTCATCTTCTGTGTAGCCAGCTAATCTAATAACTTCCATTCTGTCTAATAATGGAGGTAAAATATTTAATGTATTAGCTGTAGTCACAAACATCACATCAGATAAATCATAATCAACTTCTAAATAGTGATCATTAAAAGTCGTATTCTGCTCTGGGTCTAAAGCCTCTAATAAAGCTGAAGAGGGATCTCCCCTATAATCATTTCCAACTTTATCTATTTCATCTAAAAGTATTAGTGGATTTTTAGTTCCAGCTTTTTTCATCATTTGAATAATTTTACCAGGTAAAGAACCAATATAAGTTCTTCTGTGACCTCTAATTTCAGCTTCATCTCTCATTCCACCTACTGACATTCTCACAAATTCTCTGTTTGTCGCTTTAGCAATTGACTTTCCTAAAGATGTTTTTCCAACACCAGGCGGACCTACTAAGCATAAAATAGGGCCTTTAATCTTATCCATTCTTTTTTGGACTGCTAGAAATTCAATAATTCTCTCTTTAACTTTTTCTAAACCAAAATGATCTTTATCTAAAACTTCAAGAGCTTTTTTTAAATCTATAACAACATCACTTTTTTTATGCCAAGGAAGATCTATCATCCAATCTAAGTAATTTCTTACTACTGTGGCTTCAGCTGACATCGGGCTCATATTTTTTAATTTTTTTAATTCTTGAAGACATTTTTTCTCAACATCTTTTGGCATTTTAGATTTAAGAATTGCTTTATTTAAACTTGTATTTTCATCTTTGCCGTCCTCAATTTCACCTAACTCTTTTTGGATAGCTTTTAATTGTTCATTTAAATAGTACTCTCTTTGAGTTTTTTCCATTTGGGTTTTAACTCTTCCTCTAATTCTTTTTTCCACTCCAATAATGCTTGTTTCATTTTCCATTATTTTTATGATTGCATTTAATCTTTTCTTAACATCAATAGTCTCAAAAATTTGTTGTTTCTCTGAAATTGTTGCAGTGATGTGTGAAGCAATGTTATCTGCAATCTGAGATGGATCTTTTAATTGTTTAATTGTATTAATAGTTTCACTAGAAACTTTTTTATTAATAGAAGTTAATTTTTCCATTCGTCTTATTGCTGTAACGGCTAATGGATACAAATCTTCATCACCATCGATCACATCATTGTGAGGTGTAAAGTCACAAGTTATAAACTTTTCATTATCTTTAAAATCAATAATTTTTACTCTACGAACACCCTCAACTAAAACTTTTACTGTTCCATCTGGGAGTTTTAAAAGTTGTAAAATGCTACCTTCACATCCATACATAAATATATCTGTTTTCTTAGGATCATCGATTTCAGAATTTTTTTGAGTTACTAAAATAATTTTTTTCTCTTTTTTCATCACTTCATTTAAAGCAGAGATTGATTTATCTCTTCCAACAAAAAGTGGAATTACCATGCTAGGAAAAACCACAATATCTCTAAGTGGTAATAGTGGTGAAGAAGTTTTTACGTCCATAAAATCAATATGGATATTAATATTATTTTTGCAATACCTTTTTACAAGTTATTAGGGTAATTAAGCCGCTGTTGTCTTAGTTGTTTTGGATTTACCATCCTTTTTTGAATGAACAATTATAGGCTGCGACAGACCTTTAGCCGCTGATGAATCGACTATTACCTCTTCAATATTTTCTTGACTTGGTAAATCATACATGGTTTTAAGAAGTATATTTTCTAAAATAGATCTTAAACCTCTTGCTCCTGTTTTTTTGCTAATTGCTTTAATTGCAATTTCTTTAAGTGCAGAGTCTTTAAATATTAATTTTGCACCATCTAGTTTAAATAACTCTTGATATTGTTTTGTTAAAGAATTTTTTGGTTCTTGCAGTATCTTAATTAAAGATTTTTCATCTAAATCTTCTAGAGTTGCAATCATAGGTAATCTTCCAATAAACTCAGGTATTAATCCATATTTGAGCAAATCCTCAGGCTCTAAGTTCTTCATCCACTCACCAGTCTTTTTATCTTGTATATTCTTTACATCTGCTCCAAAACCAATAGATGTACCTTTATCTCTCTGAGAAATAATTTTATCAAGTCCCGCAAATGCTCCACCACAAATAAATAAAATATTTGTAGTATCAACTTGTAAGAATTCTTGTTGGGGGTGTTTTCTACCACCTTGTGGAGGTACACTTGCAATTGTCCCTTCCATTATCTTTAATAAAGCTTGTTGAACACCTTCACCAGAAACGTCTCTTGTAATAGATGGATTTTCAGATTTTCTACTAATCTTATCGACCTCATCAATGTACACAATTCCCCTTTGGGCTTTTTCAACATTATAATCTGCTGCTTGTAACAATTTTAAAATAATATTTTCTACATCCTCTCCTACATAACCTGCCTCAGTTAAAGTTGTTGCATCAGCCATTGTAAATGGAACATCTAAGATTCTAGCCAGCGTTTGTGCTAATAATGTTTTTCCACATCCAGTTGGACCAACTAAGAGTATATTAGATTTTGCAAGCTCTACATTTTTACTAGTTTTATTTTCATAATTTAGTCTTTTGTAGTGATTGTGAACAGCTACTGATAAAACTTTTTTTGCGTGAGATTGTCCAATTACATAATCGTCTAGGACTGTACAAATCTCTTTTGGTGATGGTAAACCATCTTGATGTTTTACAAATGTGTCTTTGCTTTCTTCTTTTATAATATCCATACAAAGTTCAACACACTCATCACAAATGAAGACGGTTGGACCTGCAATTAATTTTCTTACTTCGTGTTGGCTTTTGCCGCAGAAAGAGCAATAAAGAATATTTTTATTATTTGTGTTCATAAAATTTTAAACGAATCAATAGGTTTACTTTATTATAAATGACTCCTATTAATCAAGTTTTGGATTTTGTAAACTATATGTGGTGTTCTAAGATCTTTTCTCTACTACAGAATCTATAAGTCCAAAAGATTTAGCCGCGTCTGCAGTCATAAAATTATCTCTTTCTAAAGCAGTTTTAATTTCATCCACAGATTTGCCAGTATGTTTAGAATATATTTCATTCAATCTT
Organism: uncultured Pelagibacteraceae bacterium; assembly: GCA_902563075.1. Classification (GTDB taxonomy): domain Bacteria; phylum Pseudomonadota; class Alphaproteobacteria; order Pelagibacterales; family Pelagibacteraceae; genus Pelagibacter. The sequence continues at coordinate 53,311 of CACEWC010000001.1, read as the reverse complement.
TTTTTTAATGATAATACTTCATTAGCATGAATTTCGATATCAGTAGCCTGTCCTTGGAACCCCGCAGATGGTTGATGAACCATAATTCTTGAATTTGGAAGTGAAAATCTTTTTCCTTTTGTTCCAGCCGATAATAAAAAAGATCCCATCGAGGCTGCTTGTCCAATGCATAAAGTTGAAATATCTGGTTTTACATACTGCATTGTATCGTAAATACCTAAACCTGCAGTAACAAGTCCGCCAGGACTATTAATATATAAAAAAATTTCTTTTTTAGGATCTTCTGCTTCTAGAAATAATAATTGAGCTGTGATTAATGAAGCTACATTGTCATTAATTTGACCTGTCAAAAAAATAATTCTTTCTTTTAATAATCTTGAATAAATATCATAAGCTCTTTCACCTTTGTTAGATTGCTCAACAACCATGGGTATTAAGCTACTCATATGTTCTGACAGTTTATTATTCATAAAGTTGATTCGTATTACTTATACAACTTGAGATTACTTTTTGCTAACTTTTTTTGTTTTTTTGGTAGGAGACTTAGTTTTTGGCGTAGTTTTTTTTACCTCTTTTTTTTTAGTCTCAACTTTTTTCTTTGAGGCTTGTTTTGTTCCCTCATCTTGATTTTGAGATTGTTTTAATATTTTTTCGGCTTCCTCTTTCGAAACCTCTTTTTTATTAGACTTTGCTTTCTGTTTAACAAGATTTAAAATTTTTTCTTCATAAACTGTTCCTCTTAAACTGGCCAATGCTGATTGATTTTTTTGATAAAAATCCATTACCATTTTTTCTTGGCCAGGCATCATTCTTATTTGTTTTTGAACTTCAGCCTGTAATTCTTGTTCTGATACTTTTATCTGATTTTGCTCACCAAATTCATTTAATATTAAACCAACTTTAATTCTTTTTTTTGCTATTTCTTCAAAATTATCTTTACTCTTTTTTTTATCTTCATCTGTCATTCCTTGAGATAGAACTTTCACCTCTTCATCAACTAAATTTTGTGGGATTTCATCTACTTTAAATTTCTCTAATTCTTTAAGAATTTGATTTTTTGACAATCTGTCTAGTGAATTCTTATATTCATCATTTATTTGCTTTGAAATTAGGGTTTTCAAATCTTTCAAATCTTTTGCTCCCAGATTTTTTGCAAATTGGTCATCTATTTTTACTTCCTCTGAAATTTTTACTGATAATATTTTACAATTAAATTTTGCTTTTTTATTTACTAACTCTTTTTCAGGAAAATTTTCAGGAAGTATAGCTTCAACAATTTTTTGATCATCTTTTTTTACACCTACCAATTGTTTATCAAAACCTTTTAAGAATAAATCTTTACCTAAGGTTAATTGTGTATTTTTTCCTTCTCCTCCTTTAAATGATTTTTCATCAACAGTAGCTGTATAGTCAAAAGAAACTAAATCACCCTCTTTTGCTTTTGTTTCCGGTGGAGCATCTTTAAAGCTTGGTGTATTTTTGGCTATCTCTTTAATTCTTTTTTCAGTTTCACTCTCGTCGATTTTAACCGTGTATTCATCAAATTTAATATTTTCTATAGATTTTAATTCAACTTTTGGAAACTCTGTGACGGAAATAATATATTCTAGATCTTTATCTTCACCATAAGTTTTGAGATCTAGTTTTGGTTGTCCTGCTGGTTTTATTTTATTTTCTTCTAAAGCTTTTGTAGTTGTGTCTTTTAAAACTTTGTCTAAAACTTCGCTAAATACTGCTTTACCAAACTGTCTTTTTAAAACTTCTACTGGAACTTTTCCTGGTCTAAACCCTTTTAAATTTACAGTGCCTTTAATTTCTTCATATTTTTCATCCATATAAGAATTCATTGTCTTTTTATCAATGAAAACTTTTATATCTTTATTAAGACCTTTTTTATTTTCTACTGTGACTTTCATAATAAATTAATGGTAGGGCGAAAAGGACTCGAACCTTCACAGATTGCTCTATCGGTTCCTAAGACCGACGCGTCTACCAATTCCGCCATCGCCCCACAAATTCAAGTGGTTTTATATATGATTGAAACTATTTGTCCAACGACAATTATTGTAAATTATATAATTTTTACTCTATAATATTATTATGATTGTTTCTCCATGTATAAGTATTTGCAAAACTGATCCAAAAACTGGCTATTGCTATGGATGTGGAAGAAATACTGAGGAAAAAAAAATTTGGAAACTTGGGGATACAACTGATGAATGGAAAAAAGAAAATCTTGAAATTATTCAAAAAAGATTGACTGGTTGGCAATTAGAAAGTTTTAAAGAGTCCTATACTTATAAAATTGAAAATGGTATCTCTCTTTTTAAAAAGAAATTATTAGATGAGTAAAACTACAATTGTAATTATTGTATATGTTCTTGGTCTTATTTTCGGAGCATTGTTCCTTGATTTATGGAGTGCTGACACTAATATAATTAAAGGATTAATAGGACTTGGTTGGACAGCTTTACTTTTAATTGGTTTATTTTTTGCTGAAAAAAATGAAAGAAATTAGATTTTTAATTTCTCTTTTATTAATAATTCTTCCCTTTCAACATGTTAAATCAGAAATAATCATTATGAGTAAATGTGATGATAAACAAGACGAATTTTTAAAAAATGAGTACATCTTAAATTTAGACGAATTAATCATGACTAGAAATTATGTTTATAAGGAAAAAACATATCAAAAATATCGACTAACTGATTTAAGCACTAAAAAATCAAACTCTTATGTTCGAAATATTTATGAAGAAAATGGTAAAATACTCACTCATAAACACGGATATCCTCAATTTTATACTCAAATTCTTTTTGAGAAAGATAAACAAGAGATTTTCATGAAAACTGTTCTTAATGATGAAGAAGGACTAACTAAAATTTCTTTTTGTAAAAAAATTGAGAAATTTAAAAAAGAAAGTTAACTTTTTTTATTTTTCTTAGAGAAATATTTTTTTCTATTTCCAAATCTATTATTAGTAATGTTGCTTCTATGTTTGGCGTAAGCTTGTTTTTGGGCTTGTTTCATTGCTCGCTTTGATGACATAATATTAAAAATCTATTTCTATACTACCATTCTTATTAAAATTCTTATCTGCAATAACTATTTCACCCGATGCAGGAGCATAATCTAAAGCTTCAGATATTACTACATAATGTGTCACAAAAATTAAATTTTCATTACCTTTGAATTTTTTAACATAATTTTTCAAATCTAAAATTTGTTTATTTTTATTATTGGCAAACTTTGCGCTAAAAAAGGAATTTAAGAAATCTTTTGTTTCAAAATTTGTAAAAGCTAATTTAGCAGTCTCTTTACAACGACACCATTCACTTGAAAAAACTTTGAAAATTTGAACATCATTATCTTTAAAAAAATTTCCAATTTTTTTGGCTTGGTTTCTTCCTTCCTCACTTAAATTTCTTTGGGTATCACAGTTATTAATATCAAAATTTTCAGGATCTCCACCACCTGGTGCATATGCATGCCTAATAAATATAAGTTTACCACCTTTTTTTAGTTCTAAAGATAATTCTTGATTTAAATCTGCTTTAATCGATGAGGGGAAAGTTATAAAAATAATAAAAAAAAATTTTATAAATTTCATTGATGACTATTAAATTAAAAAAAATAAATAATACAATTATTAAATGTAAAAAATGTCCAAGACTTGTTAGTTTTATCAAAAAAATTTCAACACAAAAAAGAAAACAAAATAAGAATGAGAAATACTGGGGAAAACCAGTCCCTGGCTTTGGAGACAATAAAGCAAAATTGATGATTTTAGGTCTTGCTCCTGCAGCTCATGGTGGAACAAGAACCGGAAGAGCATTCACAGGAGATAAATCAGGGAATTTTTTATTTAAGAGTTTATTTTTAACAGGAATTTCAAATCAAGATTTTTCAGAAAAAGCAAATGATAATTTGAAATTACATGATACTTACATAACTAATATTCTTAAATGTGTTCCTCCAGGTGATAAACCAGAAAGTAAAGAATTAAATCGCTGTTCAAACTATTTTGAAAATGAAATTGAAAATTTAAAAAATCTTAAAGTGATCATAACTCTTGGTAAAGTTGCATTTGATAATTGTTTAAAAATTTATAAAAAAAAGTTTATGATACAAAAAAAATTTGAATTTAAACACGGAAACAAATATTTATTGCCAGATAATAAAGTTTTAATTGCTTGTTATCACCCAAGCCCAAGAAACGTAAATACAAAATTAGTGACAACTCCTATGATTAACCAATTACTTATTAAGGCAAAAAAAATAGCTAAATTTTAATAGTATCACAAAAATAGGGTTTAAATTTTGAGTAAATTTCATCAGGTATTTTTACTGGTTTACCTAAATCATTAACAAAGACTAAATGAACTTGTGCTTCAACTATAGTGTCATCACCTTTAGTAATTATTTGATTCATAAAAAAAGATGTTTTAGTGAAAGATTTAACAAAAGATCTTATAGTTAGTTCATCTTCAAGACTTGCAGGTTTTTTATATTCAATGTTGCAAGCTTTTACTATGATTAGTGAGCCAAAATCTTTTTTCACTTTTTGGTTACTGAACCCAATTGAATGGAGAGCTTCTGTTCTGGCTCTCTCTAAAAACTTTAAATAATTAGCATAATATACGACGCCTCCAGCATCAGTATCTTCATAGTAAACTTTTAAAGTATGAAAAAAATTTTCATGCATAATATAATTATATCAAAAAAGTAAACTATTTAATAGAAACTAAGGTATAAGTATTTAATGAATATATTTGTAATTTGGTTAGTGATGGTTACCGCATGGAACTTTGGTTATCCACAAGCAAGTCCTTTAGAAGATGTTGCAGTAGCTGTTATACTTTCTTTATTTAATATTTATCTTAAAAAATATCTTAAATTCTAATTATTGAGATGAAAAATATATATTTTGAAAATAAGCTATAGATTTCATCTTTGAGTTATCAGTATCAGACATAATAGCAATTCCATCAAGCTCATTAACATCTAGATCGTGTAATCTTCTAAAATCCTCTTTAACATTAGCTTTAACTGTTACCCATTCATTTAAATTATCTTTTGTGCTAGCTAAAACATTGTCTATTGATTTTTTTGTATATGGACTTGGAAAATTTGCCCCAACTTCATTATTGCTTGAGAAAACATAATTAATTGCTCTATTTGATAGTGGTGTAGCTCCAGTTTTTTTAATCACAAAAACTCTGGCAGCAAAATCATGCCCTTTTTTCGTATTTTCTTTAATTCCTGACAGATCTTTCTCAATTTTCCAAGTTATGTTTATAAATGGGGTCTTATCTAAGTTTATCTTGATCTCTTTTCCAAGGCCAGAAGCTGCATTATCAGCAACCGATTTCAAATAATTTCCGTTATCATTTGTTCCAACGGTATAAAGTGTTTTATTGTCAGCCCCTCTTACCTTTCTAACTTTAAGTTCTGCGAGCTCTGTTTCAGTAAAATCAAAGACTTGTAATTCATCTGCTAAAGACAAATTAATAGATAGAATTATGATGATTAAAATATTTATTAAAATTTTCATAAAAAATTAAAAAAAATTCTTAATACATTATTTAGACAAAATTTAAACATTCAAAATTCAACATTCGATTCTATATAAATAATATGAAGACAATATCCGCTTTTATACTCTTAATTTACTGGTCTATAATGATTTTTGCACCAGTTATGTCCAAAGACATCAAGTTTAGTAGAGCTAAAATTAATAATATCAAAATAGTTGAACAAAAACCAAGAAGTTAATAAGTAGAGCGACCACCACTAATATCAAAGACTGCTGCTGTTGAAAAAGTGTTTTCCTCAGAAGAAAGCCAACAAATTAACGAGGTAAACTCTTCAACTTCCAGAAATCTTCCTCTAGGTACTTTTGATAGCATTCTTTGAACATGCTCTTTGGTCATTTGATCTAAAATTCTAGTATTTGCGCCTGCTGGAGTGACTGCATTTACAGCTATATTCTTATCTGCTAGCTCTTTACCTAATGATTTAGTTAAACCTATCGCTCCTGCTTTTCCTACACTATACGCACTAGCATTAGCATTTCCATCTTTTCCAGCTACAGAAGCTACATTTACAATTCTACCATAATTATTTTTGATCATGTTTGGCACTATTGACTTGCAACAATTAAACGTTCCCATTACATTTATTTCTACAACTTTTTTCCACATCTCAATGTCATATTCCCACAGGGTAGCTGTGGGACCAGTTATGCCTGCATTGTTTATTAAAATATCAATATTAGAATTTTTTGTAATCTCCTTAACATTTTTTTCAACTTCATTATAATTAGATACATCGACAGTACTGGAGATCAAATTTGGATTATCTATTTCTTTAATGGCTGACTCTATAGCTTTTGAGTCGTTATCCCATATGATCACCTTTGCACCTGATTTTAAAAAACGTTTAGTAATATCAAAACCAAAACCTTGAGCACCTCCTGTTACAATTGCCGTTCTATTTTTGAAATCGAAGGTAATTTTTTCCATTTTTTTATTTTCGTGTTAATAAATAATAAGTAAAAGCCGCCACAAAGGCTCCTATAATCCAAGAAAATGATTGAAGGAACATTAAATTAGTATTCCAAATAGTTGAAGCTGAAAAAATAAAACCCAAAATTACAGAGTAAACTGCTTTTATATGCCATCCACTACTGTAATAATAAATCCCACTGTTCTCCAAAGAATAAATATCTTTATTATTTAATTTACCCTTTTGAATATAATAAAAATCAAAAATCATTATTCCAAAAAGAGGTCCAAAAAAAGCTCCAAAAGTATCAATAAAAGATAAGGCACCAACTTGACTTAGAAAAGTTAACCAAAATATTCCTATAATAAAGCCTATGATAGTGATTATAAGGCCAGCACTTTTAACAGTTAAAGAAAAAGGTAAAAAATTAATTAAAGTATATTGAGATGGAATAAAGTTTGCTATTAAATTAGTTGAAGCAGAGGCAATAATTATAAAAATTAAAGCTATAACAATTAGAAATAAATTATCTATCTTTCCAAGAATATCTGTAGGATTTGTTAATATTCTAGAAAGATTTTCCGGATCTTGCTTTAAAAAGCCATCCACGCCTGAAACTATAAATAAAGCAGCAAAGGAAAAAATTATCAAATTAAATATTAAAGTTATATTTCCTTTTTTGAGCTGGCTTTCACTTTTTACATACCTTGAAAAATCTCCAAAACTTAAAATTATAATCGAAAAATATGCAAATACCGTGCTCGTAACTGTTATTAATGGCACAAAATTATTCTTATTCATAAAATTTTCTGTGTTTAATAAATTTAAAAATGCATTTGAGGTAAATTTAACATCACTGAGTAATACAGATAAAAAAAACAATAAAATTCCAAGATAAACTGTAATTGCTGAAAAAATAATAATCTTTTTATTCATGTTCATTCCAACACTAAATAAAAATCCTTGAAAAATTATTGCTATGATAATTGCAATCCAATCAATTAAGTTCATTCCCAAAAAGAATAGAAGTAATATTTCTTTATCAAGTATTGCAGGTTCTATAGAAAAAATTGCTATTCTGATCAAATAACTAAATGCTTTTGATAAAAAATATGTTTGAATACCAAATAAAAAAATACCAACTAAAAATCTCAATAAACCAAAGTATTTTGCTCCAATAATACCTAATGAGGGTCGTAATAGAACAACAAAGGGTAGTCCATATTTTTGAGATGGCTTTCCAATCAAGTTTGAAAATAGATAGACTAGAAGAGTTCCAAATATTGTTCCAAAAAATACAACAAAAGTATTAAGGTTGTAGATTACATATAAAGAGGTGATTAATGAGAAACCTATAACACTCTGAATATTTACGCCCCAAAAACAGAATAAAACCTTCCAATCCCAGTTTTTATCATTTGGGTTAACTGAAACTAAATCCCAATTGGTAAGGTTTTTTTTTAAATTTTGAGGACTCACTTAGACAATATAAAACTTAAAGTTTCTACTGTCCATATAAGAGAGTTGGTAACCAAAGAGCAATTTTAGGAAATATTATAATTAATACTAAACCAATTACTTGTAAGACCATAAATTGCATCATTCCATAATAGATGTCTTTAAGATCCCATTCTGGAACAACTCCTTTTAAAAAATACGCTGATAAAGCTACTGGTGGAGATAGCCAGGCGGTTTGTAGATTCACTGCAACTAATATTGCAAACCAAGTTAAATTAAATCCTAATGCTTCCACCAAAGGTAAGATAATTGGGACTATTATCATTACAATAGGAACCCATTCTAATGGCCAGCCTAATAAAAAGATCATAACCATTATCATTGCTAGAATTAAATATTTGTTCATTTCAAGTCCTAATAAAAATTCAGTAAGCAAAGTTGGTGTTCCCAATCTTGCAAATACTGCACCAAAGAAATTTGAAGCTGCAACTAAAACCATAATTAAAGCTGTTATTTCTAAAGTTTTTACTAAAGCTTCTTGTAATTTAGACAGTGATAATTTTTTATAAGCTAAAGAGAGAAGTAATGCTCCCATAGCACCACATCCTGCTGCTTCAGTTGGAGTCGCAAATCCAAATAATATGCTCCCCAAAGCTGCAAAAACTAAGGCCGCAGGAGGAACCAGGCCAAGGAAAAACTCGACCCAAACTTCTTTCATACTGGCAGCTCTCATATCATCAGGTAATACCGGTCCTAACTTGGGATTAATCATACATCTTATTGTTGTGTAAGCTGCATATAAACTTGCAAGAAGTATTCCTGGTAAGATTGCAGCAGCAAATAAATCTATAACTGGGATTTCCATTATAGGACCCATGACAACAAGCATGATGCTTGGAGGAATTAAAATACCCAGAGTTCCACCTGCAGTGATCGTACCAGCTGCTAGCTTAACGTCATAACCTGATCTATTCATTGATTTAGCAGCCATGATGCCAAGAATAGTTACTGATGCACCTACAATACCTGTGGCTGCAGCAAAAATTACTGAGACAAACAAAACTGCGTAATATAGCGAACCCTTAACTTTTGCTAACATTAATTGAAAAGCTGAAAATAATCTTTCCATTAATCCAGCTTGTTCCATCATTATCCCCATAAACACAAAGAGTGGCACGGCGGCGAGAGTTTGCTCAGTCATTACCATGGAAAATTGAAGTGTCATCAAATAAAAAACTAATTTTCCAAAACCAAGGTATCCAAAAACAAATCCTAAAAATATCAAAGTGAATGAAATTGGAAACCCTACAAAAATTGCAAAAAGCATTACACCAACGAGAACGAAACCTAAAATTGCTGGATCAATTAACTCAGCTATCATTGTTTATTATCCTCTCCTGGCCACTCACCCTTTTTAGCTGCCCAGTAACTTTTAAGTAATTCTGAGAAACCTTGAATAAGTAAAAAAATAATTCCAACTAATAAACAAGTTTTTATAGGCCACATGAAAGGCATCCATGTGGTATCCATACCTCTTTCACCTCTTCTAATAGACTCTTCTACAAACCCAATTGTCATGTAAAGAAAAACCAAAAGACCAGGAAAATAAAATAATAAATATAGCCAAAAATCTATCAAACCTTGAGTTTTTGTTTTGAAATTTCTATATAAAAAATCTGCTCTGATGTGTACACCTCGAGAAAGCGCGTAACCAGCTCCTAACATAAACAACGCCCCGTAAAGGAAACGGCTAATGTCATAAGCCCAAATTGTGGGTGCTAAAAATAGTTTTCTTGCAAGAACTTCATAAGTCATTGCAAATATTAGTGGCATCAATATCCAACAAACAATATTACCAATCCACTTACTAAATTTATCAATATTAATAATAGATTTTGCCATCCATGATGGCATATCAGTTGGCATTTTTCCTGATCCACCTCGCCTTTCGGCAATCATTTCATCTGAGATATCTAGTTTACCAGGTTCTTCTGCCATAAAATTCTAGTTAAAAAAATTAGAGCGGACTGTAAAAGTCCGCTCTAAAAAATCAAGATTAATTACTGATTACTTTAATGTTGCAGCGTGAGCCATTCCTAGCTTCGCATTAGACATTTGAGCACCGCTCCAGAAAGGAACAGCAACATCAGCAAAGTTTTTCATTGAAGTATAAACTTCATTGAAGAATTTGTTCTTCTCTGCGTTTTTATTCAATGTAGCTTTTGCAGCTGCCATGTACTCTGTAAAGTAGTCTGATGGAGTATCTTCTAATTTTACCCCATGTTTAGTTGTAAGTTCTTGTAATGCTTTTCCATTTTCATAGATTCTGTAACTTAAAGATTTAGCTAATGAAGCATTAGCTGCAACTTCAAGAGACTTTTTCTCATGAGCACTCATAGCATTATAAGTTTTTCCAGTAATGTAAAAGTCAGCATTTACTACTACTTGGTGTAGACCTTGTAGATAATAGTGCTTTAATACTTTTTGGAAACCAAATGTTAAGTCTGGTTTAGGACAACACCACTCAGCAGCATCAATAGTTCCTGCCTCAAGAGCTGGTAGAATATCTCCACCACCCATTGCTACAGATGCTATACCAATGTCTTTGTATGTTTGTCCTGGAATTCCTGGAGGAGTTCTGAACTTATATTTTCTAAAGTCAGCCATATCTTTAATTGGTTTTGGAAACCAACCTAAAGCTTCTGGACCAACTGGTTGAAGCATAAATCCTTTGATATCTCTTCCCATTTCTTTCCAGAGTTGATCGTATAATTCTTTACCACCACCGTATTGAAACCATGATAGAAACGCTAAGTTGTCGATACCAACTCCACCACCAGCTACTGGTGAACCAAATAACATAGCAGCAGGGTGATCACCTGACCAATAGTGTGTCCATGCGAAACCACAATCAATCAATCCTTTATCAACAGCATCTAGAGTTTCTTTAACTCCTACAACCGCACCTGCTGGTAAAATTTCAAATTTTAACGAGCCAGATGTAAGTTCTGTTACTGTATCAGTAAAGTCCTTTAACATTTTAACTTCATCAGCTTTAGTGTTAAGAACTGTCTGACATTTTAGTGTTTTTGCAGCATTAGCACTAGATGCAAATCCAAGTACCAAAACAGTTGCAAACAACATTGAAATGATTTTTTTCATTATATTTCCTCTTGTTAGTTAAATTTAACGACAACATACAATCAGAAAAACAAAGTTCGTACAAGTGACAATTGATTAATATGAGTGTAAAGATGAACAAATGAGATTTATAAAAAAAACTTTTCAACTATAGATGGAAAACTTTGATTTTATAATTTTAGGAGCTGGATCTGCTGGATGTGTTTTGGCTAATAGATTATCTGAAAATCCAAAAAATAAAGTTCTCTTAATTGAGGCTGGCGGTAAAGATAATTATCCTTGGATACACATACCAGTTGGTTATTTCAAAACTATGCATAATCCTTCAGTTGATTGGTGTTACAAAACTGAACCTGATGAAACAATGAATAATCGATCAATTCGTTATCCTAGGGGGAAAACTTTAGGAGGAAGCTCAGCTATAAATGGTTTGCTATATATAAGAGGTCAAAGTAGAGATTATGATGTTTGGCGTCAACTGGGTAATACTGGTTGGGGTTGGGATGATGTTCTACCTTACTTTATCAAAGCTGAAGATCAAGAACGTGGTAAAGATGATTACCATGGTGTTGGAGGGCCTTTATCTGTTTCAGATCAAAGAATTCAATTACCGCTGTTAAATGAATTTCAAAATGCAGCAGAAGAATTTGGTATTCCAAAAACGAAAGATTTTAATACTGGTGATAATCATGGGTGTGGATACTTTCAAGTAACTGAGAAAGATGGATTTAGGTGTAGTACTGCAGTTGGATATTTAAACCCAATTAAAAATAGAAAAAATTTGAAGATTATTACTCATGCTCATGTAAAAAAAATAAATTTCGAAAATAAAACTGCTAAAAATATTGAGTACTGGCAAGAAAATGCTCTTAAAAAGGTTGCAGCTAACAAAGAAATAATACTCTCATCTGGGTCAATTGGATCACCTCAGATTTTGCAAACTTCAGGGATAGGAAATTCAGAAAAATTAAAAGACCTTGGTGTAACTATGGTGCATGAACTAAAGGGAGTTGGAGAAAATTTACAAGATCATTTAATGTTCAGACCAATTTACAAAGTTAATGGACTAAAATCATTAAATAAAAAAGTTAATAGTTTATTTGGTAAATTAATGATTGGTCTAGAATATGTTTTTAATAGGAGTGGACCAATGACAATGGGCGCTAGTCAAATGTGTATGTTTGCAAAGAGTGATCCCTCTTTAGAATTGCCAGATCTTCAATGGCACGTGCAACCAATGAGTATGGACACTTTAGGTGCTACAAAAAACCATGACTTTCATGCATTCACACCCACTGTTTCAAATATAAGACCAACAAGTAGAGGTCACGTAAATATTATTAATAAAGACTCAAGAATTTATGCAAAAGTAAAACTCAACTATCTTTCAACTGACCATGATCGTATGGTTGCTGCAAAAGGTTTGAAACTTACAAGGAAAATAGTAATGGAGTCTGAAACTTTTAAAAAATATAAACCAGAGGAATATAGACCTGGTATTGATATTAATGACGATGAAGAACTTGTAAAAGCTGGATCAAATTATGCGCAAACTATTTTTCATCCAGTTGGTACATGTAAAATGGGACAAGATGATATGGCAGTAGTTGATGAAAATCTTAAAGTAAAGGGTTTAAATAATTTAAGAGTAATTGATGCTTCAATAATGCCTAATATAACTTCGGGTAATACTAATGCACCTACAATTATGATTGCCGAAAAAGGTGCTGATATGATACTTAGAAGTTAATGCCCACTGATTTTATTACTCCAGAACAAATTACAATTTTAACACAAATCATTTTAATTGATCTTGTTTTAGCAGGAGATAATGCGATCATAATTGGAATGGTTGCATCAAAATTTCCTTTAGAACAAAGACGAAAAATTATTTTTTGGGGAATAGGTGGAGCAGTTGTCTTAAGGATAATCTTAACTTTATTGACTGCTTATTTATTACAAATTACAGGTTTAAGGTTAATTGGAGGTATTCTTCTTCTCTATATTGTCTACAAACTTTATGTAGATGTCATTAAAGGTTCTGATCACGAAAGTGATATAAAGATAGATAATTCCAGTTTCCTTAAAGCTATTTGGACAATCTTATTAGCTGATTTTACCATGAGTTTAGATAATGTTTTAGGAGTTGCAGGAGCAGCGGGAGACCATTATTACTTATTAATTTTTGGTCTTGTTTTATCAATTGTGCTGATGGCAACAGCAGCAACATTAATATCAAATTGGATAAAAAAATATAAATGGATCGCTTGGGCAGGATTATTGGCAATTTTAATTGTTGCTATTGAATTGATTTATACTGATATTAAAATATTATTTTTATGATGTATCTGAAAAACTACAATTTAAAGAATAAGACTGCAATTGTAACTGGAGCTGGAAAAGGACTTGGTAGAGCATGTGCTATAGCGCTTGCTGAAGCCGGTGCTAATTTGATAATCATAAGTAGAACAAAAAAAGATTTAGATGAAGTTTCAAAAAAGATAAAAAAAATAAAGTCTAAATGTAAATCTTATGTATGTGACATCACAAATTACAATCAAATTAAAGAGATAATTAATAAGCAATCAAAAATAGACATACTGATTAATAATGCAGGCAATAATATTCCAGAACATTTTACCAAAGTTAAAACAAAAAATATGGAGTATTTGGTTAAGATAAACACGATGGCAACTTTTAATCTAGCTCAATTATGTGCTTTAAAAATGATTAAGTCCAAAAATAGAAAAAAAATTGGTGGTGCGATTGTAAATATGTCTTCTCAAATGGGTCATGTTGGTGGTCCCATTAGAAGTGTGTATAATATGACAAAATTTGGCTTAGAAGGCTTAACAAAAGGAATGTCGATTGATCTAGCTAAATATAACATAAGAGTAAATACTGTTTGCCCAACTTTTGTTGTTACTCCAATGACAAGTAAATTTTTGAAAAGTAAGAAGTTTAAAAAAGAGGTTTTGGGAAATATTCCCTTAGGAAAATTTGCTGAACTTTCAGATGTAGCAAGCGCTGCAGTATTTCTTGCCTCTGATGCAGCGTCAATGATTACTGGAACTTCTTTATTAGTTGATGGCGGATGGACTGCAAAATAATACCAAAAATTTTTTTTTTAATAATTTTTTTTATATCAACTCATTTAAATGCTATCGAGTTTAAAGGAAAATTTTTACAGGGTCATTATATCATAGGAATAACTGATCCCTCTTCTAAAATAATTATAGACAAAAAAGAAGTGAAAGTTTCTGAAGATGGTTATTTTGCTTTTGGTATTGATAGAGATAGAAAATTTGATTTAATTATTACTAAAATAACAAACGGAAAGAGTGAAAAAATAATTAAAAAAGTTCTTAAAAGAAAATACAACATTCAGAGAATAGATGGCTTAGAAGAAAGTAAAGTTACACCACCTGAGTCAGTTTACAAAAGAATAAAAGAAGAAAACAACAGAATTGGAAAAGCTAGAGCAATCAATTCTGATTTACCTTTTTTTAAAAACCAATTTATTATGCCTGTAAAGGGAATTATTAGTGGTGTTTACGGAAGCCAGAGAATTTTAAATGGTAAACCAAAGTGGCCTCACTATGGAATTGATATAGCAGCAAAAAAAGGAACTATGATTAAATCATCAGCATCTGGAGTTGTGACAATGGCCGAGGATGATCTCTATTATACTGGTGGTACAATTATAATGGATCATGGACACGGGATTTCAACAATTTATTCTCATCTAGAAAATGTGATGGTATCTGTTGGTGATCAAATTAATCAAGGAGATATCATAGGCACGGTTGGGTCTACAGGAAGATCTACAGGCCCGCACCTAGATTTTAGGGTAAATTGGTTTCAAACTAGACTTGATCCAATGTCTTTATTGAATTAGCAAAATTTATCTAAATGATAACTAGGCTTAAAAATTTTTTATCAAAGAGTAAATGGGGTAAATATATTCTAGTTGGAGGATTTACTTTTTTTTTAATAAAAGGTTTAGTTTGGTTGATAGTCTTTTTTATTGCTGGTTTTAGTTTGATAAACTTTGGATCATAAAATATAGTTTATTAATTAAATAAAAAAAATAATTCAAAAATATGAGCACATTAATAGACAGAACTTCAAATAAATTAGTAAAAGCTTTTCTTAAAAATAAAATTATCGCACCATTACCTAGAAGATTTACAAAAAAACTGACTGAAGCAAACAAATTTAGAATGCTTTGTGAGAGTAAAGTTAAAAAACCTATAATTGGTTACAAAGCTGGAGGAACTGGAATTCCAGTAATGAAAAAGTTAAAGGAAAAAGAGCCATTTTATGCATCAGTTTATAAAAATAACTTTTTAAAAAGTGGTAAAAGTGTCAAGATAAGTAAGACAACTTTCGGCATTGAGTTAGAGGTTTGCTATCTGATTAAAAGATCTTTTTTTAATTCAAAAGGTGCAATTACGATGAGGAATATTTCAAAATTTATTTCTCATATGGCTCCTTGTATAGAGATCGTTGGTTATAGACAAAGAAAAAAAGGAATAACTTCGTTTGGAGATTTATGTAGTGATTTTGGGGCTAATGTAAAATTTTTGATCGGCCAAAAGAAAAAATATAGAAAAATTAACATTGGAAATTTGAAAACAAATATTTCGAACAAAAATACAAAACAGAATATTAATGGTAATACTAGTGCAGTTTTTATTAATCCATTAAACTCATTAAGGTTTGTCTTAACCAAATTAAAAAAAGATAAAGTTAATCTGAATAAAAATTTTTATGTATTTACTGGTTCAACTGTAGGAGTTGTTCCAATAGGTAAAGGTCTTTATCAAGGTAAAATCGATAAGCTCGGTTCTGTTAAAACAATAATAAGATAAAAGTGAAAACGTTAATATTATTATCTTTAGTAATTGTTATTGCATGGGTTTTGTTCAGGCCAATAACAAAAAAAGAGCTAGATCGATATAATGGTAAAGATAACTGGCCTATGGATTTACATTAAGAATTCAAAGAAGGTTGCTTTTTCATATCCTCTTTTTTAATACCAGCCACTCTTACAGGCTTTTTCATTGCATCTCTTCTAAATGGTTCACCAAGTTCTTGGTTTAAAATTACTTCTATAAATGTAGTAATACCTTTCTTTTGATCCTCACAAGATTTTTTGATTGCGGCAGTTGTTTCCTCCATTGATTTAACTGTTACTCCTTTTAAACCACAAGCATCAGCTACCTTTGCATAACTTAACTCAGGATCCAATTCAGTTCCGACGAAATTATTATCAAACCAAAGAGTTGTATTTCTTTTTTCTGCACCCCATTGATAATTTCTAAAAATAACCATTGTAATTGCTGGCCACTCCTCACGAGCACATGAACTCATCTCATTCATACTAATTCCAAAAGCTCCATCTCCCGCAAAACCAATAACAGGTGTATCGGGACATCCAATCTTTGCTCCAAGTATTGATGGAAAGCCATAACCACAAGGACCAAACAAACCTGGTGCTAAATATTTTCTTGGTTTTTCAAAAGTTGGGTAAGCATTTCCTATTGCACAATTATTTCCAATATCACTTGAGATAATTACATCTTCAGGCATTCCAGCTTGAATTGCTCTCCAAGCTTGTCTTGGTGACATTCTATCTTTATCTCTCTCTCTTGCTTCTTTGTTCCAAACTGTTCCTTCATCATCATCTTCATGATCTAGACTAGATAATTTTTGTAACCATGCAGATTTTGTTTGATGAATTAAGTCTTTTCTTTTTTGTCTATCCGTATCACCTGCATTAGATGATAATTTATTAAATATTTGTTGCGCAACTAATTTTGCATCTCCGCTTATTCCAACAGTAACTTTTTTAGTTAAACCAATTCTATCAGGATTGATATCAACTTGGATTATGCTAGCTTTCTTAGGCCAATAATCTATGCCATACCCTGGAAGTGTCGAAAATGGATTTAGTCTAGTTCCTAAAGCCAAAACAACATCTGCTTTTGAAATTAATTCCATAGCAGCTTTTGACCCATTATATCCTAAAGGTCCTACAGCCAAAGGATGACTTCCTGGAAAACTATCATTGTGCTGATAACCAGAACAAACTGGAGAGTCTAATTTTTCTGCAAGTTTTTTTGTCTCTTCAATGGCACCACCAATTACAACTCCTGCACCAGATAAAATAACTGGAAACTTTGCATTTGATAAAAGTTTTGCAGCTTTATCTATAGCCTCTGCTCCTCCACCTTGTCTTTCTAATCTTACTATTGGTGGTAATTCAATATCGATAACTTGCGTCCAATAATCTCTTGGAACATTAATTTGCGCCGGCGCTGAGCCTCTTATTGCTTTTTCAATTACTCTATTTAAAACTTCAGCCATTCTTGATGGGTCTCTAACCTCTTCTTGGTAACAAACCATATCTTTAAATAAATTCATTTGCTCTACTTCTTGAAAACCTCCTTGACCCATAGTCTTATTTGCTGCCTGAGGTGTAACTAATAATAATGGTGTATGGTTCCAGTAAGCAGTTTTAATTGGGGTTACTAATCCAGTGATACCTGGCCCGTTTTGTGCAATGACCATAGACATTTTACCTGTAGATCTTGTATAACCATCAGCGATTAGTCCACCATTTGTTTCATGAGCTACGTCCCAAAAAGTAATACCTGCATCAGGAAAAATATCAGAGATAGGCATGAATGCTGAACCTATTATTCCAAAAGCATGCTCGATGCCGTGCATTTGTAAAACTTTTACAAAAGCTTCCTCTGTTGTCATTTTCGTCATTAATAGAACCTTTCTAATCTAGCAAGTGTAATAATTTTTTTATAAAACTATTTCTTAATTGTCGCGATTAATATATAAGATTTTTGAAAATTCAAACAAACAAATCGACACGATATAATGGCTACTGACATCATAATTCACGATAAAAAGGATAATGTAGGGGTTGTAGTAATCGAAAAAATAACACCAAAACAAGACTGTAAATGCTGGATTATGGAGGATGATAGCTCAACAGATATTCAATCAATGGATGAAATACCATTGGGTCATAAAATTGCTATGACAGACTTAAAAGAAGGAGACACAATTTTAAAATATGGTCACGACATAGGAAAAGTTGTTAAATCCATAAAAAAAGGTGAACATGTGCATGTTCATAACGTAAAAACAAAAAAGTGGTAAATTGATGGAAATTCCAAAAAGTTTTTTAGGTTACAAAAGAGAAAATGGAAGAGCGGGAACTAGAAATCACGTAATTATTTTACCAGTAGATGATATTTCAAATGCTTGCGCGGAAGCAGTCGCAAATAATATAAAAGGAACTATCGCATTACCTCATTCATATGGACGATTACAGTTTGGAGCAGATTTAGAATTACACTTTAGAACAATGATAGGTACAGGAAGCAATCCAAATGTTGCCGCTGTGATTGTAATTGGTATTGAGCCAAAGTGGACAAAAAGAATTGTAGATGGAATAGCAAAAACTGGAAAACCTGTGGAAGGTTTTCACATTGAACGAACAGGTGATATTGGAACAGTTATGAAAGCCTCCAAAACAGCACAAGAGTTTGTCATGTGGGCTTCAGAAAAACAAAGAGAGGAATGTCCAATAAGTGATTTATGGATTTCAGTAAAATGTGGGGAGTCAGATACCACATCAGGTCTTGCATCAAATCCTACAGTTGGAAATTTAATGGACAAACTTGAACCACTTGGTGTTCATCTATGTTTTGGTGAAACTTCAGAACTAACTGGTGCAGAAAAAGTTTGTGCAACTAGAGGTGCAACAAAAGAAGCCTCAGATAAATTTATGAAAACTTGGAGCGCATATAATGATTTTATTTTAAAAGAAGCAACGGATGATTTGTCGGAAAGTCAACCAACTGCTGGAAACATTGCTGGAGGCTTGACAACTATTGAAGAAAAAGCATTTGGAAATTTTCAAAAAATTGGTGATTGTAAATTTATAGATGTTTTAGAGCCAGCAGAAGAACCAAAAAAAGGTAAAGGATTATACTTTATGGATACTTCTTCAGCAGCAGCAGAGTGTGTAACACTACAAGCAGCAGCAGGATTTAATATTCATCTGTTTCCAACTGGGCAAGGTAATATTGTTGGAAATCCAATTGAGCCAGTCGTTAAATTAACTGCTAATCCACTGACTGTTAAAAGTATGGGTGAACACATAGATTGCGATGTATCAAAAATTCTTTCAAGAGAAATGAATTTATCAGAGGCGGGAGATAAACTTATTGAGACAACTCTTAGAGTTGCTAATGGAAGATTAACTTGTGCAGAAGCTTTGGGTCATAAGGAATTTGTTATGACTAAACTTTATAGAAGCGCATAATCACTTTATAAAAAATGGTCTTAAAAGATTACTTGGTGTTAATACCAGGTATAATACTTGCATTTATTCTTTATTCTCTTTCTCAAGGTTTTAATAATATTATTGGTATTGAACTTTTAGGATATAGCAAAAGCCCAATCTCTACAGCGATGATAGCTATTCTACTAGGAATTTTTTTTGGAAATTTTTTTAAAATTCGAGAAAGTTTTCAAAAAGGATTAGATTTTAGTAGAGATTATATTTTAAAACTTGGAATTATCTGCCTAGGAATACAATTAAAACCTTTTGAATTTTTAGAATTTGGAAAAGTAGCAATTCCATTAATAGTAATTTGTATAGTTAGTGTTTTAATAGTAATAAAGCTCATAATTAAAAAGCTGCAAATACCAACAAGGATGGCCTACTTAATATCAATTGGTAGCACTGTTTGTGGCACTACAGCGATCATGGCAACCGCACCGGTAATAAAAGCTAATAAAAGTGAAATTTCTTATGCAATTGCTAACATTACTTTATTCGGAATACTATCGATGTTGTTATACCCCTACTTTGCAAATTTTTATTTTGAAGGAAACTCATTATTTGCAGGTCTCTTTTTAGGAACTGCCATACATGAAACCTCACAGGTAGCCGCAGCAGGATTAATATACGAACAACAGTTTAATAGTCCTGAGACTTTAAATATTGCAACAGTTACAAAGCTTATAAGAAATACTTTTTTAATTGTTATGATTCCTCTTTTTGCTTTTCTTTATAATAGAGGTCAAACAAAAGAGAGGGGTTACTCTATTTTAAGTATATTTCCATATTTTGTTTTGGGTTTTGTTGGGATGATAATTTTAAGAAATGTAGGTGATGAAGTTTTTTCAACTAATAATAATTGGATCGATTTCATAAATACAATTAAAGCCTCTTCTAAAATTTTTTTGACTATGGCTATGGCAGCTATAGGCTTATCTACAAATTTAAAAGATATTAGAAATATGGGTTATAAACCTTTTGTTGTTGGATTTACATCAATGTTGACTGTAGGAATTGTGAGTATTTTAACAATTGAGATCTATGTAAAATTTTTTATTTAGATTGTTTAACTGTCTTTTTAAAATATTTTTCTCTAAATTTTGAAATCGATCTTCTAATAAATGCAGCTCCTATTCCTAAAATAACAGCAAATAAGATTGAAAATAATCCATAGAAGAATGGCATATCTTCTGAAAACTCCTTAATAAATTTTGAGAAGAAATTTAAATCTGGTGAAGTTACAGATGTGACTCCGTTCTTAATCTCCTCAGCAAAAAAAGTATCGTAAGCTATTACAATCCCAACTATTAATAATAAAATTGCTAACAAAGCTTTTAATCCAGAGCTGTCAATCTGCTCCCCAAGCTTCTGGCCTACTTGAACTCCTACTATTGACCCCACGACTAACATTAAAACTAACATTAAATCAATTGACCCATAATTAATTGAATGAAGAAATGTAACTATCACACTTACAAAAATGGTCACAAACAATGAGGTTCCAGGCACTAATTTTGTCGGCATCTTAATAATATAAATCATTGCGGGCACTAAAATGAATGCACCACCAATACCCATGATAGCCGCAATAAAACCAACGATTAATCCAATTACGATAGGTGTAAATATACTTTCATATAATTTGGATTTAGGAAATCTCATCCTAAAAGGAAGTCCATGGATCCAATAATGTACATGTAATTTTTTCTTCTCTACTATATTTTTTTTGGCTTTATCAATTTCACCCAAACTTTCCACCAACATCAGAGTCCCAATTATTGCAAGAATGTACATATAGGCTAAAGAAATTACTGTATCTATTTTTCCAATATCTTTAAAATAAGTGAAAGTAAAAATACCTAATACAGTTCCTATTGTTCCACCAATTACGATCATTAATCCCATTTTATAATCTAAAGTATTTTTTAACCAATGAGTGGTAGATCCAGATACAGAAGTTGCTAGGATATTGTTGGCCTCATTTGCTACTGCATAAGCTGGGGGAACACCCATAAAGATTAAAAAAGGTGTCATTAAAAATCCACCTCCTACTCCAAACAAACCTGATAGAACACCAACAATCGCACTTATTAAAAGTATTTCTACTGGATTAATAAAGACTTGAGCTATAGGTAAAAATACGTCCATCAAATATAAAAACTTAAAATATTACTTATTTAAAAGTAATAAAAGTTCCAACTAAGATAACACCCCAACATGCAGCTATAGCTGAAAAAATTCCAGTTTTAATAAAAGTTGATTTTTTATTAGCTATGATATTTAGAATTTTTAAATTTGAAAGATGCATCTAAGTCTCTGAATACACCCAGCAAAAAAATTGTCAAACTATAATTAGTAAATTGTTGCTCCAAAAATTTTAATCTCATCATCCTCAACCCCAAGTACCAATCTTCCTAGAAACTCTCCAGGTATTTCCTTGTTGGTCTGTTTGATTAGCACTGTTATGTGCTCACCTCGTCTTAAAGTTCCAAAGGGTTTGTAAGTTTCCTCTAAATTTGTGATAATTTTATTGTTTGCCCATTGTTTACCTAGCTCAACTTCATTTGCTCCAAATAGCATCTGTGTTGAAAAATCTTTGGTAAAACCTCCATAATCCTTCATATTTGAGGCTCGTACTAAATTTTCCCAAAAAGGTTTGCCGATTTTAAAAATCTCTTCATCTGACTTTGACAAAAGATCCATAAATGTTCTTAAAATAAATTATGATGCCTTCTTTTTCTCTTTTTCATCCACTATGTGATAAACCGGAACTTTTTCTAAAGTAAATTTTCCAGTTTTAGGATCTCTTCTTGAAACTGTCAAACAATGCCAATTTTCATCGTCCAATTTCATATGATCTCCTCGATAATAATAACCTGGCCAACGAGTTTCTTCCCTAAACAAAGTATGCTCAGTCACACATTGTGAAGTCAAAGCTCTATGTTTCAACTCCCAAGCCCTCATCAATTGATGATAATCTTCTGCACCAACTTGTTCTAAATCCTCTTGTAACCAAGTTAAAAGTTCTAAAGCCTTTTTTAGTAAATTTCCGTTAGTCATATAATTTGATGTAATACCCCCAACGTATTCATCCATAATTTTTTGAAGTCTTTGTAATCCTTGTATTGGAGAAATATAACTTGGTGAGACTGTTCCTCCGGTTATCTCGTTTTGAGCAACTGTGTATGTTTCTAAGGGCTTGTAGACAGCTTTTTTAAAATTATCACATTGTTGATCTGTAACATTGATTCCTTCAGCTTTTTTATCTTCAATATATTTGACTGCTGCTTTTGCTGCTAATCTACCCTCTGTAAAAGATCCTGATGAGAATTTATGTGCACTTCCACCCACTGTATCTCCTGCACCAAATAGTCCATCGATTGTTAACATTCTGTTATAACCCCAAAAGTATTCTGGTGGAGACAAATCTTCAGGTCCACTAACCCATGCTCCTGAACATGTTGCATGTGATCCCATAACGTAAGGTTCGGATGTTGTTAATTCAGGATTTGTATACTTTGGATCAATATTTTGTGATGCCCAAACAACAGCTTGTCCAACTGTCATCCCTAAAAAGTTTTCCCACCCAACTGTTTCTAAATGTGGATCTTGAAAAGCCTCTTTAGTAACCATATGGATCGGTCCGCCACCGGCAGCAACTTCTTGTATAAATGCGTGGTTTCTTAAACAAGTAGGAGTTGGATGGTGATCAATATATTCACCAACTAACTCTTTAGTTTGATCATACCATTTTTTTTCATAATTTTCGCCATTAGCATTTTGTGTATATGTTTTTAAATGTAAAAAATATGCTCCAACAGGTCCATAGCCATCTTTAAATCTACACAATACAATTCTATTTTCCATTTGAGTCATCTTTGCGCCTGCAGCAATAGGTAGTGCATATGCAGACCCATTACTCCATGGTGCATACCAAGTTCTCCCCATACCTTCTCCAACCGCTCTTGGTTTAAAAATATGCGATGCACCGCCTGCAGCAACAATAACTGCTTTAGCTCTAAATACATGAAAATCTCCTGTTCTCATATTAAATCCAACAGCTCCACCAA
Organism: uncultured Pelagibacteraceae bacterium; assembly: GCA_902563075.1. Classification (GTDB taxonomy): domain Bacteria; phylum Pseudomonadota; class Alphaproteobacteria; order Pelagibacterales; family Pelagibacteraceae; genus Pelagibacter. Next base: position 29,760 of record CACEWC010000001.1, on the reverse strand, counting down.
TTCTATTTTCTTGAGCTTCATCCATTAATAAATGAGTAACCATTATTCTATTATAAATTTTATCTGCAGATTTTTTTGCTGCCTCAGCAACGATTGGCTTATAGCTTTCACCATGTATCATGATTTGCCATTTACCTTCTCGTAAGTATCTTCCAGTTTTTTCATTTTTCATCATTGGAAGACCCCACTCATCAAACATGTGAACAGTTGAGTCTACATGACGAGCCATGTCATAACCTAAATCTTCTCTAACCATTCCCATTAAATCGTTTCTGGCATATCTAACATGGTCCTCAGGTTGATTTTCATCCCATTGCATACCCATGTAACAATTGATTGCATATAAACCTTGTGCGACTGCACCACTTCGATCAATATTTGCTTTTTCAACACAAACAATTTTTAAATCTCTTCCCCAATGTCTAGCCTCGAATGTTGCTCCAGTACCAGCCATTCCACCACCAACAACTAATACATCACATTCCTCATAATGTGTTTTGTGCTTAGCCATTAATAATAAACACCTTTTTTAAAAGACTCTTTTGGAACTGATGGTAATTCTTTATTAGTATTTAAACCCTCTGGCTCACTATATAATCTTTGTGAATTAATTTCTCCTTGGTTAGGAGTGTCACCTTCAGCAAGTTTAGGAATAAATTTACCCCAAGGTTTTGTTGTTATTGGGGATACGAAATTTTTTTCTGTTCCATTTCTAAATTTGATTTTCCAAGAGATGGTTCCTTTTTCTTCTTCTCTTCTAACTCTCACACTGTGACCCATAGGAGCAAAATCAGCGTACCCTCTTACGTCAATTGCATGATTAGGACATGCTTTAACGCATGAGTAACATTCCCAACAAAAATTTGGTTCAATGTTTTTTGCTCTTCGAATATTTTCATCTATGTGCATGATGTCCGAAGGACATATATCTACACAATGTCCACAACCATCACATCTTGTCATGTATACAAAAGTTGACATAATTTATTTTTCTCCTTTTTTTAATAACATATTAATAGTGTTTTGGCTCTTCTCTTTTTATACCTAAGCCAAATTGCTCAGGGGCATCTGCTGGTGGAGGAAGATTGTCTCTTGAACCATCAGCTTCAGCTAGATTTTTTTGTATTGCTGCTCCAGGTTTGTAGAACATATGGGCAAATTTAGACCAATAAACACCACCAAATAAAATTAAATTGGATGCAATAAATAAAGTTAAAAACAAATATGATAATCCCATTTGTCCGTTAAATTGAGTGTAAGACCATGCTAGCCCAAAAGTTGAACATGCAAGTAAAGCTAAAACAAATAAATCAGCTTTGATGATTCTATACCAAGGATGAGCTTCCGCTGATACGTCTACTCTTAAAAAAAACCAAAACCAATATCCGCCCAAGCAAGTTAATATTGCTCCTGCATGCCAAATTAATGACCAAGTTTGAGAACTTGGTTTATCAGTACCGGTGTAACAAAAAACTAAAACAGCTGAAGAGACCCAAAATAAAATTGTTCCGTACATTCCTAGAACATGGGCCAGTCTTCTTTTACCAAAACCTAATTCAGACGTAGTACCAATATCAACAACTGTTGTTTTAGCAATCACGGAAACTTTTTCCCCAACACCTAGTTCTTTTGTCGCTGATAGTTTTGCTTTTTTGGCGTTATTAAAAAAATAAGTTAAATTTTTATGATGTATCATTTGAATAATAGTTCCAACTGCAATTAACAAAACCATTGCAATAATAAAAGATTGCATAGCAAACGGTGAAATGGTTTCTGATAAAATTGAAAATGGATTGTTGCTTAACATTTCCGCCTTTTGTTAAATTTTGAATTAATTTTACAGTTTTATATATAGTTGAATTTATAGTTCAACCTCAAACTAGGGTCAATTTGTCTTTTATAACAGGCTAATTATTTCTTTTATAATGTTGTTTGTTTGGAATGACCGATCGTACTCCACCCTGAGGATTATCTACATCTCCTTCTCTTCGAGGAATCAGATGAAAATGACAATGTAAAATAGATTGACCAGATACAATTCCTATATTTGTGCCTAGATTAAATCCTTTAACTAATGGATCTTTATTGATTATTTCTTTTTTTACAATTTTTAAAAGATCATTACAGGCAACCAATTCATCATTAGATAAATCAAAATAATCTTTTATGTGTCTTTTAGGTATAATCAAACAATGATGTTCTGAAACTGGATATGAGTCATAACTTGCATATGCGAATTCATTTTCATGAGCACATCCACTTTTTTTAACATTACAAAATAAACAAGGATTGTTTGGGTCTTTCATTTGCTAAAATTTATAAGAATTACATTTATTTATAACTGAATCATATTGTTTTGATAGAAGCTTGAATTTTTTTAGATTTTTTCTTTTCCATTTAAGCTCATTTATAGTTTTAACTGAAGTAACACCTTTGCCAGATCCTATTAATAATATTTCATCATAATCTTTTATTTTTTTAAGCAAAATATCTTTTTTAATTATCTTTCTTATTTTTGTTTTAAAAAATTTATAAGTATTTCCTTCATAATAATCCTTTTTGGGTGTAAAAAATTTTTGATCTTTAACAAATAATAAATTTGAGGTTCCAGTTTCTAATAATTTTTTATTAGATACCAATGCAATATCTGATTGGGAGTTATCCATTTTAGATAAATAAGATAAAATCTTTTTGTATTTTAGATTTTTAAATTCTGGTTTTTCTCTTTTTAATTTTACTAACCTTAAATTAAAATTTAATTTTGGTTTGACTCTTTTTCTTAACGATATTGAAATAATTTTCTTATTTATAGCAATTCTTAATAGATGATTATATTTCCTCTTTTTTGATAAATTTTTATTAATTATTTTTAAAATATCTGATTTTAATGATTTTTTTTTTATTTGATATTTTTTTAATGATAAAATTAAATTTTTTAAATGATTATCAAAAAATAAAATTTTTGCTGGTTTACCAAAAATCCACATCGTTGTAAAAATTCCATGATCTCCCCAAAGATCTTGGAACTCTATCTGTTTTAAGTCTTTAAGCTGATAAGATTTTTTTAATAAGTAAGTTACCATTGATAGTTAAAAAAGATTCTGGGTGAAATTGAAATCCATATATTCTTTCCCTTTTATTTTCAAACGCCATCGCGACTTTTGAATTTAAACATCTCATAGTTATCTCAAAATTATAAGATTTGAAAGGTTCTTTTAATTTTAAAGAATGATACCTGCCAACTTTAAATATTTTTCCTTTTTTGAATAAAGATTTATTAGTGATAACTTTTACATTTGATTGAAAACCATGATAAATTTTTTTTTGTTCAACAATTTTTGCACCCTCACAAAATAAAATATGTTGAAATCCTAAACAGATACCTATTATTTTTTTTTTACCTTTATATTTTTTATAAATTTTTGAAGTAATTGGATAATTTTTAGGATTACCTGGTCCAGGTGAAAAAATTATTGTTGATGCTTCCTTAATTTTTTTTTCGCTAACTTTATCATAGTTATCACACTCAACTTTATCAAATAAAGCAAATTGATGAACTACATTATGAGTAAAGGAGTCGTTATGGTCAATTACATAAATCATTTGAATAAATCTATCAACGCCTTAGCTTTAAGAAAATTCTCATTAAACTCATGATTAGCATTACTATCGACAACGACACCTGAGGCAACTGAAATTTCGGATATGTTTTTAAAATTTAAAATTGATCTTATAATTATATTAAATCTCATATCGCCATTAAATTTTATGTAACCAAAACTTCCTGTATAAATATTTCTATTTTCTTTTTCCTGATTATTTAAAAGATTAAGCGTATTTATCTTAGGACACCCAATAACTGAACCACCTGGCATCATTGCTTTAATTATTTCAAAATTATTTATATTTTTTTTTAATTTTCCCTTAATTAAGCTAACATAGTGAAAAAGGTCTTTATATTCCTCAACAATTTTTTGTTTAGACAATTTTACTGAACCTACCTTGCAAATTCTTGATAAATCATTTCTTTCCATATCAACAATCATATTATGCTCTTTGGTTTCTTTTAAATTTTTTCTAAAATAATTTAATGCTTTTATTTTATTTAACTGCTTAGTTTTTTTTACGGTCCCAGCTATTGGTTTTGTAGATATTTCACTTCCTTTTTTTATAATTAAAGTTTCTGGGGAACAGCTAATAATTGAGTAATTATTATCTTTAATCATAAAGGCCTCCGGGGCTAGATTGGTATCAGACAACCTTGAAAAAAAATCTAACGGATTGATTTTCGACTTTGTTTTATATTTTGTGCAAATTTTAATTTGATACGTCTCACCACTCTTTATCTTTTTCTTAAATTTATTGAATATTTTTGTATAATTTTTTCTATTAATATTGATTTTAAAGTTCCCACATTCAAAATTTTTTACATCAAAATTTAACTTGTTGCTGAGTTTGATCTTTTTTTCTGGTTTATAAAAAATACCTTTGGGAAAGTTAAAATTTTTTTGTTTTGGGACTTTTACATCAATCAGATTATTTAATAACTCATATCCAAAAAAACCAATGAAAAGATCTGTGTTGGTTGATTGTTTTTTATTTTTTTTTGTTAAAAAACTTTTAATATTTTTATTATTTAAAATTATTTTTTTTGAAAAATCGGTGTAAAGATCAAACCCGTTTTGAGATTTATAAATAATGTAGGGTTTCCCTGATAAATGTATTTTTGTTAATTGATTTGTTCTATTCAATTTATTCTGTTTTTAATCTTAAAACTGGTTCTTCTTTTATTGGTAAATGAATTATTGCTGCAAAAACAGATAAGGCAATTGCTAAATACCACGCATAGTCATATGACCCATAAGTATCGTGAAATAAACCTCCGAGATATGCACCAAAAAACGAACCAATTTGATGACTTAAAAAAACTATTCCATATAACAAGCCCAAATATTTTGTTCCAAAAAGATGAGCAACTATTCCGCTGGTAGCCGGTACTGTCGATAACCAGAGGAACCCAAAACTTGCTCCAAATATAAATGCCGCAAAATTACTAGCTGGGGTAAATATAAAGAATATAATTGAAACTCCTCGCAAAAAGTAGATTGCACTTAAGATTATTTTTTTACTCATTTTTGCAGAAAGATAGCCACTTAATAAAGAGCCAAAAATATTGAATAACCCGATTAGAGATAAAATAGCTGCAGCAGTCCAATCCTCAAGACCTCTATCTATTACATACTTAGGAACATGAGTTCCAACTAAAGTAATATGAAATCCACAAACAAAAAAACCAGATACAAGTAAAATATAACTTTTTGTTTTGAATGCTTCATTGAGTGCTTCTGAAAATGATTGGTCTGATGTTTTTTCCACATTTTCAGTTGCAGATGGAGATCTTACGAAGTAAGCAGCTACTAAACCAGCAATTAAAAGCATTCCGAAAACGAATAAAGTATAATTCCATCCAAATTCATTTAGAGAGTAACTTGTGAAAATTGGTGACAAAAAGTAACCAAACGATCCAACAGCAGTCACAAAACTCATTGCAATAGTTCTTTTAGATAAAGGAAAGTGTTTTCCAACAATAGACATTGGAATACTAATGGCTGTCCCCCCTAGTCCAATTCCAATTAACAACCCCATGTGTATTTGAAAAAAGATTCCTGTATTAGGTCCTGTATATAAAAAGAATATTCCAGCTGCATAAAAAATAAATGCTGAAATAATTGCTATATGACCACCATACTTATCTGCAATAGCACCAAAAATAGGTCCAGTTAATCCCCACATTAACATCTGCATTCCTATCGCAAAACCAAATGCTGTGTTGCTTATTTTGAGACTTTCATTGAAATCCATGAAAAACAAACCAAAGGTTTGTCGTACACCAAGAGAAATTAAAACAACAAAACAAGCCGCAAATAATGTGATTAATGTTGTTCTGGATTGAAAAAATTTTTCTGTACTCATTTCAAATATCTTAATGCTTGTTTAATATCAGCAATTAAATCATTTGGATCCTCAAGTCCTATATGAAATCTGACTAAATGTTCATTCTTTGCTAAATTCATAAATTTTCTATTTCCTGTTTCCCTAAATTCTTGATGTAAAACCAAACTCTCAAAACCTCCCCAACTATAACCATATCCGAATAATTTAAGTGAATTTACAAATTTTCTAACAGAATTGATATTATTTGATTTTATTTTGAGTCCCATTAATCCTGAGGCACCAGAGTAATACTTTTTCCACATCCTAAAATTTAAGGAATTTTTCTTAAATGGATAGAGAAGTTTAATCTTTTTATTTTTTGACAAGAAAGCTGCAATTTTTTTTGCATTTTCTCTATGTCTATCTAATCTAACATCCAAAGTTCTTAAACCTCTAGTGATTAAATAAGAGTCATCAGGTCCCAATCTTAAACCTGTTATTTTTTCAGCTGCTTTCACTTTTTGGAAAACTTTTTTATTAACTGCTAAACTTCCACCCATAACATCAGAATGACCAGAGTAATATTTGGTAGCAGATACAATAGACATATCAAAACCAAGTTTTATTGGTTTAAGATAGTAAGGTGTACCCCAGGTATTATCTATTGCTGTTAAAATTTTGTATTTTTTGGCAATTGAAACAATTTTTCCAAGATCTTGAAAATCAAAAGTATTGCTACCAGGATTTTCAACAAAAATTAATTTTGTTTTTTTTGTTATACTTTTCTCTAAAGTTTTTAAATCATGTGGATTATAAAAAATTGTTTTAATATTAAATTCTTTTAAAAAATCTTGAGTTAAAACTCTCGTGGGACTGTAAACTGGGTCCGCAGCAATTATCTCATCACCAGGTCTAACAACACTAAATATAGCTAAAAATACTGATCCAAAACCTGTGGGAGTGGTAAATACATGATAACTATCTTCTAGCTTAGTTAAAATCTTTTGTAAAATATAGGTTGTTGAAGTTCCTTGTCTTCCATAATCGTAATGACCGCCAATTGGATTTTTTTGGGCTTTTTTTTGAGTCTTTCTTATATGCTTCATTGATTTAAATATTATCGTTGAAGCTCTAACTACTGGTGGATTTACTGACTGATTATGAAAATCTTTTGCAGTATGTTTTAGAAATGTCTTAAATGATTTTACCATAAAAAAAATTGATAACTTTAAAGGACAATGCTATATCCCTCACATAATTTCAATTAAATTATAACAGAAGGGAATAATGGGATATCCGAAAAAACATAGAGGCCGAAGAAAAATGGGCTCAAAAAAAAGAAGAGCTAGAAAAAAAAATAAAAAGAAATAGTCCTCAATGAATTCAATTGAAAAGACAAGATCCATTAGTATATGGATTTTTGTAGTTCCATTTGTGGCAGTTAATGTCTGTTTATTGTTAGTTACTCAATTTCACAGCCTTTTTCCAAATCAAGAAGATATAATACATAATACGTTTCCATACTTTGATGGTGGGGCATCTATAAGCAGAACAGCAAGACCTTATCCATCTTGGTTAGTATTTAAGCCTGCAATGTTTTTAACGTCTTATTTGTTAATTAAATATTGGTTGTTTAATAAAGACATCATTAAATATTTTGAAAATGGCCACAAAAATTTAAAAAAGATAGTTTTTTTTGGTATTGCCTCAGCGGTTGCACTAACTGTGCATTCAATTTTTTTAGGCATCAAATTCGATAATGACCTATACAAACTTTTTAGAAGAGTAATAATGCTATCTTTTATTGTTTTTGAAATTGTTGCCCAAGCTTACTTGGTAGCAACTTTTTGGTCTTTCAAAGAGAAATTGAAAGATCATATAAACCCGATAGTGCTAAATCTTAAAATAATTTTAGTTTCAATATTAATTATAGTTGCAGTTATAAGTATACCTATTGTCAGTCTACCTGGTGATGAGTTTTTTGGAATTCAATTAAAGTTTTTAAAACATGCGTTGGAATGGGATTATTTTATTGGAGTAATCACTTTTTATTTATTAACATTTTTTATGTGGAAAAAACTAAATTAATTTTTGATCCACCCGCCACCTAAAACTTTATAACCAAATTTATCTTTATTATAAAAAACGCAAGCCTGTCCTGGAGATATTCCATCTTCAAATTCTTCTAAATTAACTAGAGCTGTATTATCATTATTAAAATTTACTTTTCCCATAAGAAGTTTGCCTGTTGATCTTACTTTAACAAAAATATTATTTTCAAATTCATTTTGATTTACAAGTAAATTTAAATCATGAAGTTTAATATCTTTTTTTCCGAGTTTTTCTCTTGGACCGACAAAAATTTCATTTTTTTCTGAATCTATTTTTAATACATATAATGCATCTTTATCTGAAACTTTAATTCCTTTTCTTTGACCTATGGTAAAATTAATTATTCCATCATGAACTCCAATCACGTTTCCATCTAGATTTTTTATATTTCCTTTTTTAAAAGAGTCTGGTCTAAATTTTTGAATTACCGAGGCATAGTCACCATTAGGCACGAAACAAATATCTTGGCTATCTGGCTTATCAGCTACGTTAAGATTTAGTTTTTTTGCTATAGATCTTGTTTCATCTTTAAGCAGGCCTCCTAATGGAAATCTTAAGTAATTTAATTGTTCTCTAGAAGTATTAAATAAAAAATAACTTTGGTCTCTATTTTCATCGATAGCTCGATACATATTAGTTTGATTGTCAACAGTAATACTTTTTACATAATGACCAGTAATTAATGCATCTGCCTTAAGATCTTTCGCAACTTCAAATAAATCTTTGAATTTTACAGTTTGATTACATTGCACACAAGGAATAGGAGTTTCACCTTTTAAATAACTATCAATAAAGTTATCAATTACGCCTTGTTTGAACTTGTTTTGGTAATAGAGAATTTTGTGTTCAATATCTAATTTTTGGGCGACTCTTTTTGCATCCATTATGTCCTGACCTGAGCAGCATTGTTTTGATGCAGCAACCTCTTTACCATCATCATAAAGTTTTAAAGTTATACCAATAACTTTGTAACCATCTTTTTTCATCATTCCAGCAACTGTAGATGAGTCCACTCCACCTGACATTGCAACAACAACAGTTGTTTCTGATGGATTTTTTTTTAACCCAATAGAGTTTAAATTATTATTCATTTGATGGTATTTATACTTATTTCTAATATAAGTTAAGTTAAATGATTTTTGATTTCGAACCAGGCGACAAAGTTTTCAATCCAGCAAATAAAGATTGGGGAATAGGACAAGTTCAATCAATAATTAAAGGTAAAATTACTGTTAATTTTCAAAATGTTGGTAAAAAAGTAATAAACTCTGAAAATATAGAATTAAAAAAAATAAATGACACAAAGTGATATTAAAAAAATTGTTGAGAATCTAATTCAAACCTTTTTAGATGCAGGGAAGATTTCTATAGATCTTAGGAAAAAAGGTCTTACTAAAGAAATAAAATCCGATAATACACCTGTAAGTAATGGAGACTTAGAAGTTAACAAAATTTTGATTAAAAAAATATTAAGCTTAACACCAAATATCCCAATAGTATCTGAAGAAACATCAGAAAATAAATCAAAAAATAACCTGGAAAATTTTTGGTTAATCGATCCAATCGATGGGACTTATGATTACATTAATGATCTGGATGAATTTACAATTAATGCAGGATTAATAATCCAAAAAAAACCTGTTGCTGGATTAATTTATGCTCCAGCAAAAAATAGAATGTTTTATTCTTATGGAGATGATTTTTCTTTTGAATTAATTAATGGAGAACCAATTAAATTAGATAACTCAAAAAATTTTGATAAAAAAGAGATTAAATTTGTATCCTACTCTAATAAAATCAAACCAGAAATAAATGAAATATACAAAAAACTTAATGTAAAGAAGTATGTAAAAATGAAAAGTTCTTTAAAATTTTGTGTTATTGCAGCTGGAGAGTATGATGGTTATGTTGCAGAACCAAGGGCATCAGAATGGGATATAGCTGCAGGCCATGCAATTTTGAAACACTCTGGCGGAAGTGTAACTGATTTCAATGGACAAGAAATTTATTATGGAAAAAAAGATTTTAAAAATCCAAGTTTAATTTTAAAAAGCAAAAATATTCAATAATGGATGAACAACTAAGAATTATTTTGATTATAATTATTTCAGTTTCAATTTTTGGTTTACTCGTTTTTGTCTTTGTAAGAAATTATATAAAAAATAAAATTGACTTTTTAGTGAAAGAAAATAAAAAAAATAAGTTAAAGTAGTTTTACTATTTTTATAAAATCATCTTTTGCAATTTCCATTACTTTTTTTGAGGTCTCAAAATCGAAGCCATTTCTTGCTAATAGGGATATATCTTTTTTATAAAATAAAGATCTGTTATCTTCTATTCTTGCAGGACCAATTCTTTTTTTTTTACATAATTTAATTGCAGAAAAAAAATCTTGGTCTGAATTATCATCGTGAATTTTATTTACAGTTTCTTTAATATATTCACTATTAATACCTTTACCTATTAAGTAATTTCTAATTTTATTGATTGAATTACCTCTTTGAATCATACTTTTAGCTTTGCTCTCTGAATAAAATTTATCATTAATAAACTTATTTTTTTCTAAGTCTGAAAGAACAATATCAATCAAATTAGTAACATCTTGTTTTTTTACATTTGGCACTGAAATTTTTAAGTATTTTTTTAGTAAGTAAGTTTTAAGCTGTTGTTTTGATGGAGCATATTTTTCTACATAAGAAAATGCAAAATTTCTCATCTCCTCGATAGTTACTTTTAGAGTTTTTTTTTTATTTCTTATAGGAATCATAGAAAGATTTAATATAATATATTTTAAAATGATCGAACAAATTTATACCTATTTTACAATAGATATGCTCTATTATTGGGTGAATTTAGGTGTTCTTCCATTTTGGTTGATTTTAATTTTTTTTCCAACTTCTAGCCTCTGTAGGTATTTCGTAACTTCAATATTTCCATTCATTATATTGAGTGGTGCATATATTTTTTTATTGTACAAATCTTATTTAAGTTCATACAATTTTGACAGTAATTTTAGCCTTTATTTAGGGATTGATAATATAAAAGAATTATTTTCTAAGAAAAATTTTCTTATGATGTTCTGGATACATTTTATATCTATTAATTTATTCACTGGAGGTTGGATTGTAAAAGATTCACAAAAATTTATGATGAGTAAATTTTTATTATCGATACCACTTATTATTTTATATTTAATTGGACCTCTCGGATTGTTAGTTTATTGGTTAATTAGAATTTTTTACGCCAAAAATATAAGTTTATATGACTAAAAAAATCGATTTTTACTTTGATTTCATTAGTCCTTATTCATTTTTAGCTCATAAAAAAATTATCAGTTCTAATGATAGGAATAGATTTAATTATAAAGCAATTCTTCTTGGTGGACTTCATAATTTAGGAGGAATTACTGCTCCTGCATTCAATGAGAGAAAAATGAAAAATATGAAAAATGATTGCAATTTAATTGCTAAGAAAAGTAAAATTGACTTTGTGTGGAATGATAAATTTCCAATTAATTCATTATATCTAATGAGAGGCTATCTTTTTGTTAATAGTGATAAAAAAGATAAATATTTTGATCTATGTTTTGATGCTTATTGGAAAAATAATGAAGATATTTCAAAAGAAGAAAATATAAAAAATATACTATCAAAATGCGAGATAAAGCCTGATGATTTTAAAAAAGGCATTGAAGATCAAAAAATTAAAAATGAATTAAAAGATTTAACAAACATTGCTTTCCAAAATGATGTCTTTGGTGCTCCAACTTTTGTTGTAAATAATAATTTATTTTGGGGACAGGATAGACTTGAATATGCTTTGGATGAATTGAATAATTAAGTAATTTTAAATTTACTTTGTTTCAATGCCCCAAAACCCCCATCAATATGCGAGACCTTATTAAATCCCATATCTTTTAAAGATTTTGCTGCAAGAGCTGATCTCATCCCACCTGCGCAAAATAAAACCATTTCTTTATTTAAATCAAGTTTGCCTTGTTTAAAATAAGCGCTCTCCGGATCAAGCCAAAACTCTAACATTCCTCTTGGAATATGATTTGAATTTTCTATTCTTCCCTCTCTTTCTAACTCTCTTACATCTCTAATATCAATCAGGTTACATTCATTTTTATTAAATTTTTCAAAAGCTTCGTCAGTAGATATAGTTTTAATCTCTTTTAAAGCTTCTGTCACAAGAGTTTGGGATGATTTAATTGTCATTATATTGTAAATATTTATATCATAAATAAAAACATATGAAAAAGTTTTTCATTAAAATTTGTAAATTTTTTGGCTTTGAAATTATAGATCAGAATGAATTTACTTCTCCAACATTAAATAAAGAGTTGAATAAGGATCTTTCAATTTTAAATAAAAAATCAATAGTCCTTCCATTAGGAGAAGTAAAAATTACCAGAAAAGTTAAATCAATACTTATAGTTATTAGGGTTAATACAGAAATTGAAGTTTGGGATCAAAATAAAAGAAGATTATTCGAACAACCAAAAATCGAATATTCAATTCGATCAATAAAATCATTGATAAACTCTATAAATTATTGTCAAAGCAAATACTTGGATTTAAAAATTAAAACAATAATTCTAGATGACTATTCAAAAATTGAAAATTTAGATAAAATCAAAGGAATAATAAAAGATGTAAATGGAGAAATTATTCCTCTGGATACAAAAAAATTTGAAGCCAAAATTAAAAAACAAAAAACACAACAAACCTTCTCTAATTTAGCAAGTTTATATCAGTGTTTTGAGATTGGAAAAGAGATTGGTGAAGATCTAATTTTTTTTGTTGAAGATGATTATCTTCATTTTGAAACCATGTTGGAAGAGATGATTGCTACATATGAAAGAGTGTCGTCTCAAGTAGGAAAAGATATTTTTATGTGCCCTGCAGATTATCCATATCTGTATATGGATAATGAAAAAACGAATATCCTTATAGGAAATAAAAGGCACTGGAGAACGATTACTAAGACTTTATGCACCTTTTTGACAAGCAAAAAATTATTAAATTTATATTGGGAAAATTTTACAAAAAATTGTGAAGATCGCCATGACCCTTTTGAGAAATATATTAATGAGATCTATAAAAATGAGTTTTGTATATCTCCTTTAAAAAGTTTATCCGTTCATTTAACAAATGTTAATTCAAGTTATGGTTTGTCACCTTTTATTGATTACAAAAATTTGTGGGATCAAAATAAATAAGCCCCTTGAGGGAGGGGCTTATTACTTAACTAACTAAGAGAGAGTTTGAGGATCCTTCTATGAGTATTCGCTGAGAATATACAGAGAGCGAAGGATCCCCATGTTGTTAACAACTAGTCACGAATTGCGTAAGCAATTACACCAGTTTCAGTGACATCAGTACCTTTGGTTTCAGCTTCTTTACTTAGCCTTAAACCAATAGTTGCTTTGATGAGGCTGAATGCAATATATGCAACCACAAACACAAATATGTTTACCGATAATACACCAATTAACTGAGTGCTAAAATTTGCACCAGAGTTTGTTGCAGGTACAATTAATGTACCCCAAATTCCAGCAAATAAGTGAGCAGGAATAGCACCAACTACATCATCAATTTTCAAAGAGAATAATAGTTTCGTACCATACACTACGATTAGTCCACCTACAGCACCAATTAAAATTGCAGCAAATGGTGATGGTAACAATGGTTCTGCAGTCACAGCAACCAAGCCACCAATACATCCATTTAACATTTGGACTACGTCAGTTTTACCAAAATGCAATCTAGTTATAATTGCTGCACCTATAACACCACCTGCTCCAGCAAGGAATGTGTTAATAAATATTTTTGATACAGCGATTGCATCCGTAGCCGTTCCCAATGCTAATTGTGAACCACCATTAAATCCAAACCAACCTAGCCATAAAATAAATACTCCAATTGTAACTAATGGTATTGATGATGCTGCAAAAGGTTTGATTGGCGCTGGAGCTCCAGACTTAGTAAATCTTCCTAGTCTTGGACCAATTATCATTGCACCAGCTAAAGCAGCTGCACCACCAGTTGAGTGTACTAAAGTCGAACCAGCAAAATCAGAAAAACCTGCTTCTGCTAACCAGCCTCCACCCCACTGCCAACCCATTACGATTGGATATATAATTCCTGATAGAATTGCAGCGAATGTAAAGAATGGCCATAACTTAATTCTTTCAGCCATTGTTCCTGATACGATTGAAACGGTAGTTGCACAGAATACCATCTGGAAATACCAATCTGAACCATCTGAATAACCTGTATCTATTTTACTACCATCTGCCCATGGAATAAATTTACCAATGTACCCACCTGGATCAATACCATAAGCTAAGTTATAACCTACAAGCCAGAACATTATACCTGCAATTGAGAATAAACCTATATTTTTTGCACAGATTACGGATACACTTTTTGATGTAACCATACCTGATTCTAACATTGCGAATCCTGCAGCCATAAACATTACTAGGAATCCACAAATTAAGAATAATAGGGTGTTAAATATAAACCCTACTTCGGCAGAAACAGTTGTATCTGCCATACCAGCACTACTCATGTTTAATAAAAAAATTAAACTAATAAGCGGTGCACTTATTACTTTTATTAATTTAGTCATACGACCTCCCTGTTAAAGAATGCTCTTTTATTTTATTAAATTCTAATAACTAACGCTGATTACGAAAATTGGGTATGCAGTATTTGCATATAGAAACAGCCTTAACGAGAGTTTCGTTAAGGCTGTAAAAAGACATTATTTGTTGAATACTTCTTTTAAAGCTTTTGCTGGTAAAAACTTAACTTTTTGAGACGCAGCAATTTGGATCTGTTCTCCAGTTCTTGGGTTTCTTCCAACTCTAGCTTTTCTCTTAGCTACTTTATAAGTACCAAAACCAGCAATTTTTACTGAATCGTCAGCTTTTAAAGCATCTAAAATTGTGTTGGTAATTGTATCAAAAGTTCTCTCAGCATCAGCTTTACTTAAATTTAATGCCCCAGAAATTTTGACAACTAGTTGTTTTTTATTCATTTTAGCTCCGGTTTTATTAGGTTATTTTCATTCTTGTCAAAAGTATTGATAAATCAAGACTTTTTTTAGTATATAAAGAAAAGTTATACACAATATGTTGTATAAATAAAAAAACGTTGATTTTATTGAGTTTTTTAAACTTTTTTAGATATTATTAATTGAACAATCCTAAGTCTTTAAGGTCGTTAAAAGTTGTAAAAAACATCAAAGATATCAATAAAAATATCCCGATTCGAAAAAAACCTTCTTGCGTTTTTTGAGATAACGGACGACCTAAAACTTTTTCAAATGCATAGAACATTAAATGTCCTCCATCAAGCATTGGGATTGGAAACAAATTAACTAAACCAAGACTTATTGAAATATATGCCATCATGCTGATAAATGCCAAAACACCAAATTCTGCAACCTGGCCTGAAATTTTTGCTATTCTTATCGGTCCTCCAAGCTGAGAGGTATCAGCTTTACCAAAAATCATTGCACCAATATATTTCAAGGAGGAAATTCCCACAAAATAAACTTCATGAGCAGCATGGTATATGGCTTTTGCAGGTCCCAATTTAACATGATTAATCTCATTATTATAAGCACCTAATTTTATACCAACTATTCTTTTGTTAAGTTTGTTTCCTAAATTATCCTCACTTGGAACAATGTTAGGTTTTACTTTTAAGATTAGCTCATCATATGAACGTTTCACTTTAAAATCTATAATTTCATCAGTGGACATAGTAATGAATTTAGAGACATCCATAATACTTTCAACTTTGTTGCCATCTATTTCTAAAATTACGTCATTTTGTTTTAATCCTCCAGCCATTGCAGGGCTATCTTTCTGAACTTCATTGATGACGGCTGGTGTAAAATCTTTACCAACAAAAGTATAAATTGAGAAGAAAATTACTAAAGCTAATAAAAAGTTTGCTAAAGGACCACCAAAAACAATTAAACTTCTTTGATACAGGGGTTTAAGAGTAAATAATTTTTTTTGATCCTCTTCACTATATTTTTCTAAAATTTCTTTATGATCCGCTTGAGAATATACATTTCTATCTCCGAAAAATTTTACGTATCCTCCTAGAGGTATCCAGCATATTTTCCACCTTGTCCCAGATTTATCATTCCAACCAAAAATTTCTTTACCAAATCCTATAGAGAAATCAGTGACACCCACTCCAAATTTTTTAGCAAAGTAATAATGACCATATTCATGAATAAAGACGACAATTAAAATTAGAACAATAAAAGGTAAAATATAACTCAGCATTTATAAATCAGTATATACTATCCATCCAATTTTTTAACTCAATCATTCTTTGAGACTTATTTGACACAGCAATTTCTTTTTTTATAAATAATATGTGATTTTTAATTTCTTCCTCATCTCTAAATACTTTTCTTGATTGAATTAATCTGTCCTTCCTAAACTCAATTAAACTTATCATTTTCTCATAAGTAATTTCAGGATGATACTGTAACCCATAAATTTTCGATTTTCCAACTGTGAAATATGAACTTTGTACTTTATTAATTTTATTTGATGCTAAACAAATTCCGTTTGTTGGTAATTTTACTACCTCATCAAAATTAAACGCTGGAGAATTAAAATTATTATTCTTATTCTTATAAATAGAATTATTTAATCCTTCATTATTAATTATAATCTCATTTGCTATTCCAATATGAGATTTTTCTGCTTTTTTAACCTCTCCTCCGGCAGCAGTTACTGCAACTTGCATTCCCCAACAAATTGCTAAAATATTTTTAACTTGTTTTTGGCATTCTCTCATAAATTCAATTTGTCTTTTTATCTCTGGTGTATTGTTATAGATGTTCAAACTACTTCCACCCCAAATTAATCCATCATATTTTGGAAGTTTATTTTTAACCTCATCTAAATTTTGATCCGAGGATGGATTAATAACATCAAAATGATAATTATTATTAAATACATTAAGACTATCTTTTAAACTCTCAGTATGTGTTTGAATACCTACTTTTAAAAAATTTTGATTTTCCTCTTTTAAATTTCCTTCAACTATTAAAATATTAAGATTTTTCATTTAAAACAAATTACCAGACATACTGTGTTGATACATTATTTTCATGTCCTCAATGTTCAATTTTTTTGGATTACCATTAGTTGATGGATCCTCTAAAGCCATTTTTGATAAACGATCAATTTGAAAATCTTTTTCATTTATGACACTTGATAATTTATGTGGAATATCAAATTTTTCTCTTAAATCTAAAATCCATTTTAAAAAACCATCAAAAGATTTATCATTTAATTCAAGATATTCTGAGATCTTTGCAACTTTACTCTCAATCACATCTCTGTTGAAAGTTAAAACATACGGCATGAAAATTGCATTTGAAAGACCATGATGAAGGTTATTTAGAGCATTTACTGGATGGCTCAAAGAATGAATTGCGCCTAGGCCTTTTTGGAATGCGGTTGAACCCATACTTGCAGCAGTAAGCATGTTCATTCTGGCCTCAAGGTTAGTCCCATTTTTATATGCCTCTGGTAACCATTTAAAAATTAATTTCATACCCTCTAAAGCTATTCCATCAGCCATTGGATGATAACCCGGGGCACAAAATGCCTCTAAATTATGAGCTAATGCATCCATGCCTGTTGCGGCTGTCATTTTTTTGGGTAAATCTTTTGTTAAAACTGGATCTAAAATGACAATGGACGGTAAAAATTTTGGATGAAATATAATTTTTTTAACTCCTAGCTCTTCATTCAAAATAACAGATGCTCTCCCAGTTTCAGAACCTGTTCCAGCTGTAGTGGGTACTGCTATAATGGGAGCAATATTATTTGGATCAGCCTTAGTCCAGTTATCGCCAACATCCTCAAAGTCCCAGAGTGATAAAGTTTGACCTATCATAAATGCAATTGCTTTTCCCACATCAAGACCACTTCCACCACCAAAAGCAATCACACCATCACAATTTTTTTGTTTATAATGTTTTACACCATCACTTACATTTTTACCTGTTGGATTACCAATCACATCATGAAATAATTCGACTGATAAATTATTACTTTTTAAATGTGACAAAGCATCTTTAACAATAGTTGATTGTCCAAGTCCTTTGTCAGTCACCAATAGAGGTTTTTTTATATTTAAATTTTTACAAGCTATACTTAAATCTTTAATTCTATTTTCACCCACCCACATTGAAGTAGGATAATTCCAATTAAACTTTTTCATAAATTTTTAGTTGATAATATCTGATATTTTTGAAATTTGACCAATCTTAAAAATAAGTGCATCCTCTTTATTAAATCCATATTTTTCAGCATTATCTTTAAATCTTATTGGTGGTTCCATAATTGGTTCTAAAGATAATACAAATGTTCCCCAGTGCATACCTAGTACCTTTTTACTTTTCAAATCTCTTCCAATTTTGAGAGCCTCTTCTGGATTGGTGTGATAAATAGATTTATCTTTGTAAGGCATAATTGGATAAAAATTATATGCACCAATGTTGATTATGGTTAAATCAATTGGTCCATATTTATTTCCTAGATCTTTATATATATTTCCATATCCTGTATCGCAGGCAAATAATATTTTTTTTCCATTATATTCAATTAAAAAACTTCCCCACAAAGTTTTGTTGGTGTCTGTTAAACTTCTTTTTGACCAATGAACAGCTGGAAGAAAAGTAACTTTTAAATTTTTATTAATATTAATTTCATCATACCAATCCATCTCATTGATATCTCGATATCCATTCGTTTTAAAATATTTGCTAAGTTTTAATGGAACCAAAACTTTGGTATCCTTAAAAGGAAATCTCCTTATTGTCATCATATCTTGATGATCATAATGATTGTGGGTTAGTAAAAATAAATCAATGTTAGGTATTTCACTTAATTTCAATGCTGGTTCAGTAAATCTTTTTGGTCCAAATATTAGTGGACCTGCATTCTTCGAAAAAACTGGATCAGTAATAATAGTAGTATCTCCTAATTTAATAATAAACGTAGCATGACCAATCCAAGCAATATAATCATTATCTTTATATTTTTCTAAGTTTCTCAATACTTCATTTTTTTCTAAAACGTGACCTTCAGAAATTGTCATATCAAGTTTCTTTTTTTCTTGATTAAAAATTTTGTAAGACCATTTTACATTTGGATCTCTTTTTGGTGAGCCTTCAGGATTCCTAAAAGTACCGTCAGAGAGATGATGATAAGGTTTTTTTTCCATAGCAACTGTCAAATTGTTTAAACTTAAAACTAAAATTAGAAAATATAAAAAATTTATCATATATCTTTTTATTTTATAGGAATTTAAAATTTTTTATTCTTTTATTATTTCATACTCAAAATTTTGAGTAGTTTCATTGACTTGTAAAAGTTTCGCACCATTTTTGCTATGAAATTTTGTAGCCATTTCAGTTAGAGGAGAGAGCGTGACTAATCTATTTAAATGGTTAGATTTTTTAATCTTTTTGTAAACTTCCTTAACAATCAATTTTCCACCACCTTTTTTTTTAGACCAAACTGTATAAGCTATAGCAATCTGGCCAACATTTTGACCTCTGTGAGTGCTTTGTAGATGAGCATCTTGGCTAAATTTATCTAGCTCCTCAACATTTATTGGTACTTTATTTGTAAAAGCGAAGCACATTACAGCATGAATTTCTTTTTTGTATTTTACCCCGTATATTTTTCTACCGTGACTTCTTCTGAAAGTCACACTTAATTCTGGTCTAACTGGATCTTCAGAGACATTACATTCTTTAAGTTCAACTAATTCAGCACCTTTAACCCAGCCAAAAAAGTCATCAATATTTTTATTAATTATTTGTTTATTTTTTCGAATTCTAGCTTTAATTCTAGGTTTAAATTTTTTTGAATTTTTTAAACTATTATTATCTAGGTATTTCTCTGCTAGTTTATTTCTTACATTTTTAAAAATCTCTTTCATTATCTAATTTTTATCTATTTTAACTAAAAGTATAATAAAGCAAAAATTACCCCTAAAATTATTACTGTAATCGTTGCAACAATGTAATTTATCTTAATATTAAATCTTTTATAAATCGTATCATTTATCTTATCCCAGAATAGAACTAACAAAAATATAGCGATAGCAGGTATGATAAATTTAATCATCGACTATGTGTTTTTGTCTCCAACATATACTGAAACACCTCTAGAGTTAATATCAACATCGAATTTCTTGTGTAATGGAGGGAAAGCTCTTTGAGAACAGTCTAATCTATCACACGTTCTACATGACACACCTATTGGTATTTCTGTAGATTTATCATTAATGTTTAAATTTTCTGAGTAAATAAATTCTTTTGCATATTTTGCTTCACATCCCAATCCAATAGACAAAATACTTTTTGATTGTCCAAATCTTCCAATCCCTTTTTCAACTGTTCTAGCTATACATACATACTTTTCACCATTAGACATTTTGCTAACAGCAGCTTGAATAATGCCAGGTCTTGTCAAAGCTGAATAAACGTTCCAACGTGGACAAGCACCACCATATCTTGGAATTTCTATTCCTGATAAGGAAAATCTTTTTGATATATTCCCGGCCATATCCACTCTTAAAAAATGAAAAGGTATCCCTGGTAATTTTGGATCTTGTAAACACGTTACCCTATGAGCTACCTGTTCAAAAGACGTAGCAAAAGTATTTTGTAGTAACTCTAAATCATACTTAAGTTTTTTACATTCTGTATGAAAAAGTTTATAAGGCATTAAGATTGCAGCACCGCAGTAATTTAATAAAGCAATTTTTGTCAATTTTTTAGATTCATCAGATGGAAAAGTAAATTTTGACAAATATTCTTCAATTTCTTTATCAGCACCTTCTTGGGCTATTTGAGCAGCTGCATGTAGTTTTTTTGTTTCTAAAGAGCTGTAATCGCTTAAAAGTAGTTCTTTTTTATTTTTTTTATAGAGCTTTGAGAAAGGTTTATTTTCTTCAGGAATAACATCTTTTACTGTTATGTCATACTCTGATTTTAAATAATCACAAAGAGCTATATATCTAGTCCTATTATTTTTTTGAACTTTCTCAAAAACATCATTTGCGAAATCCTCTAATTTTGGAAAATAGTTTTTATTGTCTTGTAAAAAGTCTGAAATAACTTCACCAGGAAAAGAATTCTTTCTATTATCAACAATTTTACCAGATATTGTCTCAATTTTATTAATCATTTCATGATCCTTTTTTTTTAAAATATCTCCTAGTCTAACGATGGCCCTACCAATTTTTGGATTAGTCCCAACTAAATCTTTTACTTCTGGACCTAGAATATCTAAATCTTCAAACAATTTATCATCGAGTATTTCTGATAAAGTATTTTCTAAATTGATATCTGATTTTGAGGTTAATTGAGAAAGTTCAATGTTCAATTTTTCACAAATTTTTAAAAGTAAATCTCCATCTATTTTTCTTTTTCCACCCTCAATAAGATTTAGATAACTAGGAGATATATTTAAATCCTCAGCCAATTTATTAGCTTGAAGCCCTAACTGTCTCCTAAAAGCCTTGATTTTTGGTCCTATTTTTAGATTTAATTGACTCATATTTTCTATTAGTAAATTTTGTAAATTTATTTTTACAAGATTTTTCTTTAATTTACAACAGTTTTATACTTTTTAATAGATTTTGTAAATTTTGTAAATTATAAAATTTACATGGACGAAAAATTAAAAAACAACGAAAATGAGGCTCAAATCATAAGACATGAAGACCTTGCTAAACATAATAGCAGGGGTATCTACATGAGGGATGATCATTGTGATTGGGGTTCAAGTGGAATGAAAGATCTAGTTGAGACACTTAACGACTCAAACTAATTTTCAAACTCTTAACATTCATTTTCAATTACTTGAACATTACAGGGGCCAATAATGAGTGCAGAAAAGATTTCTTATGATTTAAAAAGATTTGCAGGGATTAAAAGAGATTATACTCACGAAGAGGTTGAAAGACTTAGAGGCTCAATTAAAATTGAATATTCAATTTGTAAACAACAATCAACAAAGCTTTGGAAATTATTAAATACAGAAAATTATGTTAATACTTTAGGATCCTTGTCAGGTAATCATGCAGTTCAACATGCAAAAGCTGGTTTGAAGGCAATTTATTTAAGTGGTTGGCAAGTAGCAGCTGATGCTAATAGTGCTGGAGAAATGTATCCTGACCAATCTTTGTATCCTTATGATAGTGCTCCCAAATTAGTAGAATCTATGAATAACGCATTGATTAGAGCTGATCAGATTCAACATATGGAATTAAAAGATGGTGATATGAAAAAAGAGAAGAGAATTGATTACATGCTACCAATCATTGCTGATGGAGAGGCTGGTTTTGGCGGACCTTTAAATGTTTTTGAACTTGCAAAAAAATTTATTAAAGCAGGTGCTGCTGGTGTTCATTTTGAAGATCAATTAGCAAGTGAAAAAAAATGTGGTCATATGGGAGGAAAAGTTTTGGTTCCAACTGGTACCATGATAAAAAATTTAAAAGCCGCTAGATTGGCAGCTGATATCGCGGATGTACCTTTAATTATTTTAGCAAGAACAGATGCAAACGCTGCAAAATTAATTACAAATGATTACGATGAAAATGATAAACCTTTCCTGACAGGTGAGAGGTCTCCAGAAGGTTTTTATTATGTAAAAGCTGGCATTGAACAAGCAATATCAAGAGGTCTTGCTTATGCACCCTACTCAGATTTAATTTGGTGTGAAACTGCTACACCGAATCTTGAGGAAGCAAAAAAATTCGCAGATGCAATTCATGAAAAATTTCCAGGAAAACTTTTAGCATACAATTGTTCTCCATCATTTAATTGGAAAAAACATTTATCAGATGAGGAAATAGCTTCGTTTCAACAAAAAATTAGTCAAATGGGTTATAAATTTCAATTCATTACTTTAGCAGGATTTCATACACAAAATATTGCAATTTTTGAGTTAGCTGAAAAATATAAAAAAGAAGGTATGACAGCATACTCAAGAATTCAACAACAAGAATTTGCTCGTGAAAAAGATGGATATACTAGTGTTAAACATCAACGTGAAGTTGGTACATCTTATTTTGACGCTGTTTCCAATACAATAAGTAGTGGAAAAAGTTCTACCACGGCAATGGCAGGTTCAACAGAGTCTGAACAATTCTAATAAAACTATCCTTCTTAATTAGAGTTATTAACTGGCCCAGAAATGGGTCAGTTAAGATTTGATTTTATAACCTTTTTTAAGAAGAACTGTTACTACTGTTATACAAATGGATAAAAATAAAAACATAGTTCCAATACTTATCCATATATTGAAATCAGAAACTCCATAAAAAGAAAATCTTAAACCATTTATTAAGTAAACAACTGGATTAAAATAAGTCACAGTTTGCCAAAATGATGGCAGCATATCTAATGAATATAAACTCCCACCTAAAAATACCATCGGTGTCACAAACAAAGTTGGAATTATAGACATTTGCTCAAAATCTGAACTAATTAAACCTATTAAAAAACCAAATAAAGCAAAAGTAAATGCTACTAAAATTAATAAAAATATCATAAGCAAAGGATATTTGACTTGAACATCAACAAAAAATAATGAGGTGATAAATATAATTATACTTACTATTAATGTTTTTGTTGCACCAGCTCCTACAAAAGCAAGTACGACCTCTAATGTTGAAATTGGAGCAGCTAAAATCTCATAAATTGTTCCATTAAATTTTGGAAAGAAAATTCCAAAAGAAGTATTACTGATTGATTGAGTTAACAGTGTTAGCATCAATAGACCAGGCACGATGTAAGATCCGTAGCTTATTCCATCAATTTTTTCCACATACCCTCCAATTACTGAGCCAAAAACTATAAAATATAGCGAAGTCGTTAATACTGGAGATAATACAGATTGAGTTAAAGTTCTTCTAAAACGATCCATTTCATGAAA
Source organism: uncultured Pelagibacteraceae bacterium (assembly GCA_902563075.1). Lineage (GTDB taxonomy): Bacteria > Pseudomonadota > Alphaproteobacteria > Pelagibacterales > Pelagibacteraceae > Pelagibacter. Next base: position 5,699 of record CACEWC010000001.1, on the reverse strand, counting down.
ATAAATTGCTCTCAACGCATAAAAATTAATTTTCATTTTTTTCCCTTACTAAATTTACAAAAATTTTTTCTAAAGTACTTTGTTCGGTTTTTAAATCTTTTAATTTTAGGCCTGCATCTTTTAAATCTTGTAGTAAATTTGTAATTCCTGTCTGTTTCGCCTGAACATTATAAGTATAATTTAAACTCATCAAGTCTGGTGTAAAAGATAAATCATATTTTTGGAGTGTTGTTGGTATTTGATTTATTTTTTCTTGTAAATCTATTGTAAGTTTTTTATGACCCATTTTTTTTAATAGTTCTTTAGTTTCATCAACAACCACGATCTCTCCCTGATTTATAACTCCAACTCGATCAGCTATAGCTTCTGCTTCTTCTATATAATGGGTAGTTAAAATAATTGTAACACCAGTTTTTCTCAAATTTTCAACAACCTGCCACATTTCTTTTCTTAGCTCTACATCAACACCAGCCGTAGGTTCATCTAAAAATAAAATTGTTGGTTCATGAGATAAGGCTTTTGCTATTAAAACTCTTCTTTTCATTCCACCAGACAATTGCCGAAGTTTGAGATCTTTTTTATCCCATAAACTTAATTGTTTTAAAACTTTCTCGATATGATTTGGATCTGCTTTTTTTCCATAAAGACCTCTCGAGTAAGAGACATTATTAAAAACTGTTTCAAATTGCTCTAAAGTTAATTCCTGTGGGACTAAACCTATTCTTGAACGAGTTTCTCTGTAATCTTTTATTATATCATAGTCATCTACACTAACATTCCCTGAAGTCGGATTAACTATTCCACAAATAATACTTATCAAAGTAGTTTTACCTGCTCCATTAGGACCAAGCATTGCGAAAATTTCACCTTTTCTAATTTTTAAATTTATATTCTTTAAGGCATTAAAGCCATTGTCATAAACTTTTGATAAATTGTTTATTAAAATCTGATTATCTGACATGAGGCATTTATATAGTTATTAATTGATTTAATACAATCAACTTATATGAAGCTTTTTAGCTTTAATAATCAACAAAGGTAGAAAGGTCGCTACAATAAAAGATAAAAAAAGCAAAGACTGTGAAACTAAAGATGGAAATAAATCTATTGGTATGAAAATTCCTACTAATAAACTTTTAGAGAAATCGGGTGAAGGGAACAGTAAAAATCCACCTATTAATCCAATCAAAATAGAAAAATAAGCTAAATTTTCATTGATTGATTTATCATAAAAACTTAGAAAAACAGTTAAAACAAAAGCACAACAAAATAAGTCTGCTAATAAAAAAAGATACAAAATATCAAATCCTTTTGATGCGATAATAAAAGAGATAAACGATAAAAATAAAATTATATATTTAGAAAAGTTTAAATAATTAGTTTTTTTACTCAAATTAAATACTGCTTTTCCATCTAAAATTAACAAACTTGAGATTGCATTAATTAATGTGTCTACAGTTGAAATTGTTAATGCCATACCCAGTATAATTATAAATAAAGATAAAAAAATTGTTTGCTCTTTAAGTAATAATGAAAAAAATCCAAGATCTGGTCTAGTACTAGGGTCAATTGAGAAAGCTACCATTCCTGAAAAACCCATAAAGAAAACAATAGGAATTATAATTAAAAAAGAAATAATTAAGCTTTTTTTTAAAGTTTGGTAATTTTTAGCTGCATACACACGTTGCCAATTTCCTTGATGGAATAAATTAGTTGCGGCTACTGCAATAAAAAAAGTTAAGCCTGCAGTATAATTTGGAATGTAATGACTACTCAGAAGTTGAGGTTTTTTTTTTAACACAAAATCAAAAGAAAATTTAGAACCTGTAAACGAAGTAATATAAATAAACGAGATAAATAACAAAACTCCTATAACAATCATTTGAATATTATCAGTAAAAATTGAAGCCTTTAATCCACCATATAAAGTATAAATTAGAGTAGACGAAAGAACTACTAAAGCTGTAATCCAAAATTCAGTGCCAGATATATAATTGATCAAAACTGAAATAGCGGTTACCTCAGCGCACAAAAAAATGAACATATAAAATATGGTCATCAACAAAATTAGCTTAAATAAACTTTTACCAAATTTTCTTCTCATAAATTCTATTAAAGAAGATCCTTTGGGGAATTCATTTCTAATTTTTTTTCCTAAGTAAATTAAAAGAAATAGTGGAAAAGCTGTACCTAAAGAATAGCCAATAACTGCACCTATCCCTCCCCAAGTCGCAGCAGATGCAGGTCCAAATAAAATCCAAGCTCCTAATGCTGATGCTGTTAAACTGGTGGTTAATGAAAAGACACCAATATTCCTATTAGCAGTTAAATAATTATTTAATCCTTTGAATTTTTTAGTGTGATTAATTCCCAAAAAAGCAAATAACAAACTGATTGCAATTATTAAGATTAATGAAGTGGATTGTTCTAAAAAAAAAGAATTATACATTTATTTCCCTTTCTGAATTACCGGACAGGTTCTTAGGGTTTAATCTCAGTCTAAAAAGACACCCCTTTAAATATAATACTTTAATATTATTAAAAAAAAAGAAGAATAATGTTTAGAAATTTAATTTTTATTTTCTAAAACAATTATTCACTAAAATTGCCATTAAAATCCACATCACAAATACCTCGCCATTTGTAAATGAATAATCAGCTCCAGCAAATCCCGCTATAAAATTTATTGCATAAATTATTATAGTTGAAATAACTAAACTGGTTACAAGATTTATAAGTCCGCTTAAGTAGTTCATAATTAATCTTAACTACAATTTGCTTGAATGCAAATTAAATTTCTATTTATAGGGGAAGATTTTTTTGATGCTGGGAAACTACAAAAGAGTCAGGTTGTATTCAAGAAATTAATTTTGATTTTTGTTAAATATATTCCTTGAATACAACCTGTCTAAAATTTATCTTTTTTATACAAGGAGGTAGTTTTAATGAATCAAATGCCACCTGACACTTAGCTGGGTAGCTTTATATTTCATAAAAACATAAACGAAAAAAATAAAAGTCCATTTGGACTTAAATGCCAAAAAGGCGACTAAGGGGAGCTCTTTTGGTTGGAGAACGAAAGAGCGAACCCCTTCGTTTAATCTTAAAATTTAATGTGGTGCTCTAAATCTACTATGACAAGCTTTACAGTTACTCCACATCATTTGAGTTAAAGTAGCTCTTATATCTTCAGAATCCTCAATTAGTGAAGTTAATTTAATCATATCATCTGATGATTTTTTCATTAAATCATTGAATTCTTTTTTATTTTCCCAGATTAAAGGTAGAGCCTCAGTTTCAAAACCCTCTTTTGAATTTTCCGGAAAATATTCTAATAAAGTTTTGTAATTTTCACTCATTTTGATCATCAAAGATTTTGCCTTATCAAATTCTCCTTTACTAGCCAAAGCTTGTACTCTTTTTGCAGTACTATAATTCTTACTGAATAAAGCTTTTCTGCCTTTAATAATTTCTTCTACAGTTTCAGCATTAGCAGAAAAAGTTAAGCTTAAGGAAAAAATAATTATGATTGCTTTTAAAATTTTTATTTTTTGTATCATAAGATTTATATTGTCATGAATACTGAAAAATTCCCATCGACAAGTTGATAGATGACATAAGGCTCCTCTTTATCACCAGGCATACCTGGTGTACCAATTGGCATGCCAGGCAGTGCTAATCCATCAATATCGGGTCGTTCTTTTAATAATTTATTTATCGCTTCTAGCGGAACATGACCCTCAATAAAATAGTTATCAATAATTGTTGTATGACAAGACTGCATTTCTAATGGGATAGCATATTTCTGTTTAATTGTATGAATACTTTCCAAATCTGTTTGCTTTACTTTGAAATTTTCTTTTTCTAAAAATAAAACATAACCATTACAACATCCACAAGATGGACTTTTAAAAACTTCGACAATCTGTTTATTCTCAACATTAGCCAAAGCTTCATTTTTATCTGTGACAAAATTAAGAATATATGAGAACAGTATTATAAATAATGTGATGAATGTGATTTTAGTTAAATTATTTTTTAATACCATTGGATCAATATTAATCATTAAGAGGTAAATTAACAATAATTTAATGAACGTAATATTGACTAAATTGTACCACTTGAAATTATTGAATTTTATAAACGTAAAAGTTAATTTTATTTTTTAGTTATGTTATATTTAAAAATCATATGAAATTAATAAATACCTCAACAGAGTATGGTTTAATTTCAAAATCATTTCATTGGTTAAGTGCCGCAGTATTAATAATTCAAATTCCTTTAGGTATGTATCTAGTAGACATGGATTTTAGTGAAAAAAGATTAACCATAGAAAATATTCATGTTGCAGTCGGTATAAGTATATTTTATTTAACTATACTTAGGCTTATATATAAAACTTTTAATCCAACCCCAAACTTAAATAATAGTATTTTTCCTGGACAGAAAATAATTGCAAAATTAAATCATGTGTTTTTATATATTTCAATTTTAATGATAACAATCTCAGGTGCTCTAAAAAAATTATATAACGGTGAAGAGCTTAATATGTTTTTTTTCAATCTTGAAATTCAAGATAATTTTGAATTAGCAGAAATATTTTATGAAATTCATATCCTGGGCAATTATACACTTATCGCATTAATATCTTTACATATTTTTGCTGTTTTAATTCATAAAATATTGTTTAAGGAAAATTTGCTGAAAAGAATTTTATAAAATAATACAAGTTAATTTGTCTTTAAATTTTAATTTATTTTTATAATTTAATTCGATTTCTTGAATACCTTGTATAAGTTGTTTTTTTGATAAAGGTATTAAAGTAGAAATATATCTATTTTTAATCATATCGAGATATTTCTTTTTGCTTATTCTTACATTAAAAATAAATTTTTTTTGAATTCTTTGAGGATATAAATTTGTAATAATCTTAAATATTTTTTTATCTCTTATAAGAGATTTATTAAGTTTAAGTTTCATTAATTTAAAAGTTGGAATTTCGTTATTTTCTGTATCTAAAGTAAAAATTATAATTTTACCTTTTGTATTTAATATTTTTTTTAATGATTTTATTAATTTTTTTACCTTACTTAATTTTATTAAATGAATTGTTTGTTTAATCATAATTAAATCAAACTTTTGACTTTTTCTCAAAGACAGATTTAAAATATTTGCTTTTTTAAATTTAATTCTTTTATCTCTATCTTTGTGATTAACAATATCTATGCCTAAAGGTTTATATTTAAGTTTTAATCTTGATTTTAAAGAACCTAAAATCTTCCCTCTTCCACAACCAATATCTAAAATTTTAAAATTTGAATTAATTTTGGTATTTTTGACTAAAAAATTATTAAATGAATTAATATAATTTTGTGAAGATAACCAAGTTTTATTGTCCCAATTTTTAATGACAACTGATGCCATATTTTTTTAATCTCCAATAATTATATGGCCATGGTGTTAAAAAACCCACAATAAGCATTAAAGGTACAACCCACCAGGTTAATATTGCTCCACCAGTTAAAAAATAATCAGTTAAATTCATTGTGGTTTCCATGCTTATCATTGAAATAAAACTCATGCCTAGTGCTGTTTTTAAAGCTTTGTTAAATTCCAAATTTTGACGGATTAAAATAATTGTTTCTAAAATTATACTTGTAATCAACCCATTGATAATTGCTAATATCATGATGGCTAAG